>JALYMS010000264.1 GCA_030773535.1 Actinomycetota bacterium
GCCGCGCCGGCCGCTCCGCAGCACGACATGGTCGAGCAGCTGCGCAGGCTCGGCGAGCTCCGGGACGCCGGCATCCTGACCGAGGAGGAGTTCGCCGCCCAGAAGGCGAAGGTCCTCGGGAGCTGACGGAACTCCGGAGCGCGACCCGCCGTGGGCGGAGACACCCACGACGGTCGCCCCCAGCACAATCAGCGGCGATGACGCACACAGCGCGCACCGAGCCGCCGGCGGACGCCGTGCCAGGCGGAACGGAACCGGAGCCCGACGTCCGAACCGCCGCGATCGGTGCCGTCGCCCGGACGCGCGCCCAGGGGCTGCACTACTACGGCCAGGTCCTCGACATGACGGTCTCGCCGCCCGCCGACGGCCCCCTGCGTCCCTACCTCGCGCCGGACCGCTGCGTCACTCCGGGGCACGTGCCACCGGTGGCCGTGGCCGTGGCCGCCGACCTGGCCATGGGGTCCGCCGTCCGTGCCGCGGTGGGGGCCGGCCGACGGCTGGGGACGACGAGCATGACCCTCCACCACCTGTGTCCCGGAGTGACGGCACCGGTGCGCACGGCGGCCTCCGTGGTGTGGCTCGACGCCGACCGGCGCAACGGTCTGGCCCGGGCGGACCTCACCGACGCCACCGGAACGCTCGTCGGCGCGGCACAGGGCTGGTTCATGGCGCTGCCCGTGCCCGAGGGAGTGACCCTGCGGCTGCTGCCATGGGAGCTCGACGACCTGCCGGCGGTGCCCGACCTCGCACACGAGGACCTGCGTGAGGACGAGCGGGCGGCGGTCGACGCGACGCTTCGGGCGGGAGAACGGGCACGTGCGCACGGAACGTCGGTCAGCGCGGAGCTCACCGCTCTGACGTGGGACGACACGGCCGAGGGAACCGCGCGCGGATCGCTGCGGATCGGGCCGGAGCTGGGCAACCGGGTGGGCCACGTGCAGGGTGGCGCGCTCTACGGCATCGGGCTCGCGGCTGCCGCGCGGGCGGTAGGCCCGGGCTTCGCGCCGGCCGACGGGCACTGGCAGTTCCTCCGCCCGGGCGACGGCGAGCTGCTCGTTGCCGAGGCGTCGGTCAGCCGGCTCGGGCGGAAGGCCGCCTTCGCCTGCGTGCGCCTGACCACGGACGGCCGGCCGGCCGGCGCCGGCCAGTTCGCGTTCCGACCACAGAGCTGAGGCGCCGCCCGCAGGGAACGCCGCTCAGTCGCAGCGCGCGGACATACCCCCGTCGACCACCAGCTCGGTACCGGTGACGAAGCGCGCCTCGTCCGAGGCCAGGAAGAGGGCGGCCGCCGCGGTATCGCGGCCGTCGCCCATGAAGCCCAGCGGGATCCTGGCCTGCCGGGTCGCCAGCAGCTTCTCGACGTCGCCGCCGCCCCGTTGACCAGCCAACCGCGCCTCGACCAGAGGCGTGTGCAGCTGGCCGGGCACGACGGTGTTGGCCCGGATGCCGTCGGGCGCGTGCTGCACCGCGACGGCTCGGGTGAAGGCGATGACGCCGGCCTTCGACGCCGAGTAGGCCACCTGCGCTGCGCCGGTCCAGCGGATCCCCGACGTGGAAGCCGTGTTCACGATCGCGCCCCGGCCCGCCTTGACCATCAGCGGCAGCACGCTCTTGCAGGTGAGGAACGTGCTGGTGAGGTTGAAGTCGAGCTGCTGGTGCCAGAGCTCCTCGCTCATCTCGACCGCTCCCCCCGCGCGGGACCCGCCGACGTTGTTGAGCAGGACGTCCGGAGCGCCGAAGGTGCCGGCGCAGGTCGCCACCATGGCGGCGACGGCGGCGGAGTCGGTGACGTCGCAGACGTGGGGCACGATTTCCCCGCCGGTGTCCGCCACGGAGGTCAGGGTCTCCTCGAGCGCGGACTCGTGCAGGTCCACGGCGAAGACGCGCGCGCTTCGGGGGCGAAGCGGACGGCGGCGGCCCGCCCGTTGCCCCAACCGGGTCCGACGCTGCCCGCCCCGGTGACGATCGCTACCCTGCCGGCCAGCCGCCCAGTCATGGCCAGACGATAGTCAACATTCTGTAGGCTTCGGCCCCGGGACGGGAGCGTCCGGGCAGGGGGTGGGATGGGGACCGGGAGCGAGGACCCCTCCCCGCCCTGGGCCGGCCGGCTCCGGCCGGCCGCCCTGCTGCTGCTGCTGTCGGTTTGCGTTGCGGCGGCCGCCGTCGGCTACGACCGGCTCGGCCTGCCCTCCCCGCCCCTGTTCGCCGGGCTGACCGTCGGGCTGGCGTACGCCCTGCTGTAGGGGCGGGAACTCACACCTCCGCCGCTGTCCGTGACGGCGGCCCAAGCCGTCATCGGCGTGGTGATGGGGGTTCTGGTCCAGCCGGACACGCTCACCACCCTGGCCGGCTACTGGCTGCCGGTCACCCTGATCACGCTGGCCACGCTGCTGCTCACGATCCTGGCCGGCTTCCTGCTCGCCTGGGCGACCGGCGTTGACCGGACCACGGCCACATTCGGGATGATCGCCGGCGGAGCCGCGGGGATCGTGGCGGCATCCGATGAGCTCGGCGCGGACAGCCGGCTCGTCGCGGTGCTGCAGTACCTGCGCGTCCTGATGATCGTCGTCCTCATGCCGGTCGCCGTGGTGGTCGTGTTCGGCGGCACCGGCGAGGAGGGCCCGTCACCGGCTGGCGACGCCGTTCCGTGGCCGGTGAGCACCGCCGCCGTCCAGGCGATCGCGCTCGTCGGCTCAGGGCTCGGGCGGCTGGCGCACCTGCCCGCGCCGAGCCTGCTGGGCAAGCTGATCATCGCGGCCACGCTCGCCGCCTTCGACGTCCCCCTGACGGACTCGGTGCCGAGCCTGCTGCCGGCCGCCGCCTTCGCCGTGATCGGCGCGCAGGTCGGTCTGCGCTTCACGCCCGAGACGATCGGCACGCTCCGCCGCATCCTGCCGGCGGGACTGGTGCTCATCGTCGGCCTGATCGTGGTCAGCGGTGGTCTCGGGGTGCTGCTGAGCGCCGTCACCGGCCTCAGCCCGCTGGACGGCTACCTGGCGACGACGCCGGGCGGCATATTCGTCGTGCTTGCGCTCGCCACCGGCTCGGGCGCCGACAGCACCGTCGTCCTCGCGGTGCAGGTCCTGCGCATGCTGGCCATGCTCCTCGCCGGGCCGCCCCTGGCCCGCCTGCTCAGGAAGCGCTGAGCGCGGCCGGCAGCGCCGCCACGACGGCGTCGGTGAACTCCGCGGTGCCCGCCGAGCCACCGACGTCCGCCGTCGCCACCCCGGAGGCCAGCACGTCGTCGACCGCCCGATCGATCCCCGCGCTGACCGCGATGGCGGCGGCGTCGCCGTGCCGCTCGCCCAGCCAGGACATCAGCATCGCCGCGGACACCAGCATCCCCACCGGATTGGCGATCCCCCGGCCGGCGATGTCGGGAGCCGAGCCGTGCGCCGCCTGCGCCATCGCCTGCGTATCCCCAGCCTCCGCCTCGGGGGACGTGAGTAGTGCGTCGACGACGGCGTCGACCGCCCCCGCCAGCGACTCGTCCAGCGCCGCGGGCTCCCGGCCACCGATGGGGTGGGGGATCGTGACGACGGGAAGGTTCTCGAACCCCTCCTGCTTCGCGATGGCCCGCGCCAGCGGCAGGAACGAGTCGGTGGCGATCATGACCGTCAGGGTTCCGCGGCTCTCGAACTCGGCTGAGTCGTGGACACTCCACAACGTGCAGGAGCCCTAGTCACCGACGCCCACGACGGCGGCGTCGAAGGTGGGGAACCCGGCCAGCACCTCGTCGGTCACCGACACCGAGGAATTGGGCTTCTCGGCCGTGGCCGGAACCGCCGCACCGAGCCGCTCGGCGAGCGCGCGGCCGAGGGCCCTCACTACGTGCCCGGCGTTGGGCTTGCCGTTGCTCAGGACCGCGATCCGCGCACCCGCCAGGGACGTCGGCCGTGCGGACACGGCCTGCGTCTGGGTCGGCGGCTCCGACCCCGACGGGTCGACGATCCGTACGTCCATGGGTGCTGAACCTTCCCTCTAGGTCCGACCCGGCGGGCACTATAACATGTACGTAATGCCGACAACACCGCATGCCTGAGCTCTGACCGAACCGTTTCGAGCCCTCGTCGGGACCGGGAGCAGCCGGCGAATGCCACCGCCGAGGGCAGGCAATCGGCTCTCACGTGGGATCGGAAGGCTCGGGCCCGGGGCCCGCGGCATGGGGAGGAAGAAGTGGTCGGGCACCGTTCCAGGCTCGCGCCGGAAAGCGGTCCGCGGCCTGCCCGCCCGTTCCTCCCCGGAGTTCCCGGACGTGTCGGGACGTCGATGCGGCCACGTACCGTATGCGCAGCGTTGTCGTGCGGGAACCATGCCGTCCTCCGCGGCCGTCCGGACCCCGGACACGGCCTGGTCGGACCTCGACCGGTTGGGGAACAGGCGACGAGCAGGACGGGATCGGGATGACGGAGCTGCAGGCCACGAGCACGGAGGGCCAGTTGACCGGGCCCCCGCTGAGCAAGACCGAGTACGTGCTCCAGCGGCTGCGCGAGGACATCGCCAGCGGCCTCGTCGTCCCCGGCACCTCGCTGCGCCAGAGCGAGATCGCCGCCCGCTACGGCGTGAGCGCGACGCCGGTGCGGGAAGCGCTGCGCCTGCTCGAGGCGGGCGGCACGGTCAGCTACGCCCCCCACCGCGGCGCCACCGTCCGGGAGCTGTCCTCCGACCGCGTCCACGACGTCTACCTGCTGCGCGCCGAGATCGAGGGGCTGGCCACGGCCGTCGCCTGCGAGCGGATGACCGACGACGACCTCGCCAAGGTGGAAGCGGTGCACGCGGAGCTCAACGCCTACCGCGGCGAGGACGGCCAGCAGCTCGCAGTGCTCAACCGCCGGCTGCACTTCACCATCTACCACGCGGGCTCGGAGCTGATCGCCTCGCACGCCTCGAGCCTGTGGTCGCTGTTCCCCCCGCGGGTCACCATCTGGAAGGACCGCGACACGGCGGCGGAACTGGCGGCCGACCACGAGGGCATCCTCGAGGCGCTGCGCGCCCGGGATCCCAAGGCAGCGCAGGACCGGGCCCGGGAGCACATCCTGCACGCGGCCGCGCTGCGCGAGCGGCTGTGAGCAGGTGCCCGGCATGTCCGGCATCCCGACCGAGCGAGGATCAGGAGAAGCGATGAGTGCAGAACGGGAAGCCGAGCAGGAGCTCAACGCGATGCTCGACGAGGGCGTCACCGTGGACATCGTCGACCTCGAACGCGGCGCGTACGAGCTGCGGCTGGTCATGGACGCGTCAGCCTGCGCCGACTGCCTGGTCCCGCACCCGACGCTGATCTCCATCGCCACCGACGCATTGCAGCGCCGCGGCACCACCGTCTCCTCCATGTCGGTCCTGCGCCGTCTGACCGAGGCGACGGGCTGATCGCCCGCGGTCCGGAAGCGGTGCCAGGCGCTCAGTCGGTGGACGCCGCGGACCGCCGCGAGACCACCGCCGCGGTCAGGAGCAGGACGCAGGACAGCCACCAGGCGCCGGCCGCACCCGCAGATGCGGCCACCACCCCGGCGATGCTGGGCACCCCGACCTGCCCCACCCAATTGGCGACCATCCGCAGCGCCAGGACGCTGCTGCGCGCGTTGTCGGGTACCGCACGGGACAACATGCTCATCGTCAGTGGCTGCCCCACACCGAGCAGGAAGCCACCGACCAGCAGCGCCGCCGCCATCCCGGCGAAACCCACCCAGGGGATCGGGACGACGGCCAGCGCGACGGCTGCCCCCGCGGCGCTGGCCACCACGAGCTGGTCGTGGCTCCACTGCCGCAGCATCCGGTCCAGCAGCAGCCGGGACAGGATGGTGCCGGCCGATCGGAGCGCGAGCAGCACCCCGACCATCGACGGGGCGATGCCGTTGCGTTCGCCGATGAGCGGCAGGTACGCGAGCAGGACGTCGATGGTCGCCAGCAGCGCCAGGCTGGCGTACATCCCCGCGGCCACGCCAGGGCGGCGGATGAGCGTGATGCTCCGCTCCACCGGCGGGAGCTCCCGCCGCTCGGACCGCGCCCGGCGCAGCGTCCGCGTCCGCCAGGCGATCAGCCCGACCAGGGGCAGGGGCAGCAGCGCCAGCCCCCCGGCGACCCAGAACGCCATCCGGCTGGCTTCGGCGAGCTGCGCACCGCTGGCCGAACCCAGCAGTCCACCGGCGATGAGGGGACCGAACAGCTGACCGAAGGCCACTGCCGCGGTGAACCAGCCGAAACCGCGGTCGAGCAGGTCGTCGGGCGACCAGCGGGCCACGATCGCCTGCGCGCCCACCATGAAGACCAGCT
>JALYMS010000265.1 GCA_030773535.1 Actinomycetota bacterium
GGACCGTCGTGGCTGGAGAACGAGGTGGCGGCCTGCCGCCGCTGCAACTCCGACCGCGGCCACCGCGGGCCGGTGGAGTGGCTCGAGGAGTGCCTCGGGCGCGGCTGGCGGCCGGACGAACGACGGCTCGAGCGGTCGCTGAGCGCCCTGGTCGACGCGATCGCCCGCAACGGGGGACAGCGCCGCGCCCGCCCCTACGTCGACGCACAACTGCGCCGCCTGGGCCGTCGGCTGCGGCCGATGCCCTCCTGACCGGGGCGGAGCCGTCGGTAGCGTCGTGCTCATGACGCAGGCGGAACTCCAGGTGGTGGGCCGGCTCGAGCAGGTCTGGATCTATCCGGTGAAGTCGCTCGCCGGGAGCCCGTTGACGACGGTGCAGATCGACCCGACCGGCCCGCGGGGCGACCGGGGCTGTTCCGTCGTGGACGCCGGCTCCGGGGAGCCGATCCGGGCCAAGTACGCCCCGGTGCTGGCGACCCTCGCGCCGACGGGGGACCCGGCAGCCGACGAGCGGGCCATCGGGACGGCGCTCGGTCGTGCGGTCCGGCTGGCGCCGGTCACCGGAGGGTCGGCCGCCGACGTCGCCGCCGTGCACCTGGTCTCCCGCCAGGCCCTCGACCGTGCCGCGGCCGGGGAGGTGCCGCAGGGCTGCTCGGCCGACGACCCCCGCGCCAACCTGCTGCTGTTCCTCCCCGAGGACGACGAGCGGACCTGGGTCGGCCGTCTGCTGTCCGTCGGCGACGTCGTCCTCGAGGTGACGCGGACGCCGAAGCACTGTCTGGGCGTGTATGCCGAGGTTCGCTCGCCCGGCGTCGTGACGGTCGGCGACCCGGTCCGGCTCTGAGCTCCCGCCTCGCACCCGGGCGGGATCTGCGCCGGCCGGGCATCGTTCCCGGCCGACCCCGGCCCGCGCACTAGGCTCGGGGGGTCGTTCCTGCGTCGACCTCCCGGGAGTTCCTGTGTCCAGCCCGCCCTCGCCGACCGCCCTCACCCCGGTACGGGTGCCGGCCGGGACGACGGCGATGCAGGCGCTCAAGGACGTCGGTGTGCCACTCAAGGGCGCCGACGGCGCGGTCGTCGCACGCGAAGTCAGCACCGGCGAGCTCAAGGACCTGAACTGGGCACCTGAGGTGGACGCCGACGTCGAGCCCGTTCCTGCCGGCAGCCCCGACGGGCGCGCGGTGATCCGGCACTCGGCCGCCCACGTGCTCGCGCAAGCCGTGCAGGAGCTGTTTCCCGGCACGAAGCTCGGCATCGGCCCGCCGGTCGAGAACGGCTTCTACTACGACTTCGATCCCGAGCGGCCCTTCACCCCCGAGGACCTCACGGCACTCGAGAAGAAGATGCAGGAGATCGTCCGCGCCGGGCAGAACTTCGCCCGGCGGGAGATCAGCGACGCCGACGCGGAGGCCGAGCTCTCGCACGAGCCGTACAAGCTGGAGCTCATCGGGCTCAAGGGTGGAGCAGGGGACGCCGAGGGCGCCGACGTCGAGGTCGGCGGCGCCCAGCTGACCATGTACGACAACCTCGACGCCCGCACCGGCGAGCGGGTCTGGACCGACCTGTGCCGCGGCCCGCACGTGCCGCGGACCAGCACGATCCCGGCGTTCAGCCTCACCCGCAGCGCCGCGGCCTACTGGCGGGGCAGCGAGAAGAACCCGCAGCTCCAGCGCGTCTACGGCACCGCGTGGGAGAGCAAGGACGCCCACAAGGCCTACCTCGAGCAGCTGGCCGAGGCCGAGCGCCGCGACCACCGTCGCCTGGGCGCGGAGCTGGACCTGTTCAGCTTCCCCGACGAGATCGGCTCGGGCCTGCCCGTCTTCCACCCCAAGGGCGGTGTGATCAAACGGGAGATGGAGGACTACGTCCGCCGCCGGCACATCGAGGAGGGTTTCGACTACGTCGGAACCCCGCACATCAGCAAGGGCGGGCTGTTCGAGACCTCCGGGCACCTGCCGTACTACGAGGACACCATGTTCCCGGCCCTCGACATGGACAACGCGAAGTACTACCTGAAGGCCATGAACTGCCCGATGCACAACCTGATCTTCCAGTCACGTGGGCGGTCCTACCGGGAGCTGCCGCTGCGCCTCTTCGAGTTCGGCTCGGTCTACCGGTACGAGAAGTCCGGGGTGGTGCACGGCCTCACCCGGGTGCGCGGCTTCGCCCAGGACGACTCGCACAGCTACGTCACCCCGGAACAGGCGCCGGACGAGATCCGCCACCTGCTCGACTTCGTGCTGGCCCTGCTGCGCGACTTCGGCCTCGACGACTACTACCTGGAGCTCTCCACCCGGGGCGACGACCCCGAGAAGGCGGCCAAGTTCATCGGCTCGGAGGAGGAGTGGGCCGTGGCCACCGCGGTCCTGGAGGAGGCGGCAAAGGAGACCCGGCTGGAACTCGTGCCCGATCCGGGCGGCGCCGCCTTCTACGGTCCGAAGATCTCCGTCCAGGCCCGCGACGCGATCGGCCGCACGTGGCAGATGTCGACCATCCAGTACGACTTCAACCAGCCCGCCCGGTTCGGCCTGGAGTTCAGCGCCGCCGACGGCACGCGCCAGCAGCCGGTGATGATCCACTCGGCCAAGTTCGGCTCGATCGAGCGGTTCTTCGGCGTCCTCACCGAGCACTACGCCGGCGCGTTCCCGGCCTGGCTGGCGCCGGTCCAGGTCGTCGGCATCCCGATCACCGATGAGCAGGTGCCCTACCTGACCGACGTGGCGAAGCAGCTGCGCGCGCGCGGCGTCCGCGTGGAGATCGACGACTCCGACGACCGGATGCAGAAGAAGATCCGCACCGCGAGCAAGCAGAAGATCCCGTTCGTGCTCCTCGCCGGCGCCACCGACGCCGAGGCCGGCGCCGTGTCCTTCCGCTACCGCGACGGGTCGCAGCGCAACGGCGTCCCGGTGGCCGAGGCCGTCGACCAGGTGGCCTCCTGGATCGGCGCGCGCTCCAACGCCGATCCGACGGCGGCTGACGACGTCCCGGTGGCCGGATGACGACCCCCGGCGACGGCGGCGGCCCGACCCCGGAGCAGGCCCCCGGGCAAGCCTTCCAGCACCTCTGGACGCCGTACCGGATGGCCTACATCCGGGGTGAGAACAAGCCGACCGGCGACTCCGACTGCCCGTTCTGCCTCATCCCGGCGATGAGCGACGAGGACGGTCTGATCGTCGCGCGGGGCACCTCGGTCTACGCCGTCCTCAACCTCTACCCCTACAACGCCGGCCACCTGATGCTCGTCCCGTACCGGCACGTGCCCGACTACACCGACCTCACGCCGGCGGAGGTGGCCGAGCTCGGCGCCTTCACGCAGACGGCGATGCGGGTCGTGCGCGCGGTCACCGGGGCGCACGGGTTCAACATCGGCATGAACCAGGGGTCGGTCGCCGGCGCCGGCATCGCCGACCACCTGCACCAGCACGCCGTGCCGCGCTGGGGCGGGGACACCAACTTCATGCCGGTCATCGGGCTGACCCGCGTCCTTCCGCAGGTGCTCACCGAGACCCGGGCGTTGCTGGCGGACGGCTGGACGCAGGTCCTTCCGATCGGGGAGGCCTGAGTGCTCGGCGTGTCCGCCCGGCCGATCGTGGCCAAGGTCATCGGGCCGGTCGTCGGGCGGCTGGCCCGCTCGGGCGTCACCCCGGACGCGATCACCGTCACCGGCACGCTGGGCGCCGTGGCCGGAGCGGTCGGCCTGATCGCTTCCGGGTACCTGTTCTGGGGCGCGTTCACCGTGACCGTGTTTGTCCTGCTCGACATGCTCGACGGCGCACTGGCCCGCGCCCGGGGCGGTGGCTCGGTGTTCGGCGCCGTCCTCGACTCCACCGGTGACCGCGCGGCCGACGCGGCAATCTTCGGCGCGCTGGTCTGGTGGTTCTCCGGCGCCGGGGACAACCGGCTGCTGGTGCTCCTGGCGCTGATCTGCCTCGTGCTCGGGGTCCTGACGTCCTACATCAAGGCGCGGGCCGAGGGCGTCGGGCTGTCCTGCGACGTCGGCGTCGTCGAGCGCACCGAGCGGCTCATCCTGGTCCTGGTCGGTACCGGGTTCACCGGCCTCGGGATCCCCTACGCCCTGCACGTGGCGCTCTGGATCCTGCTCGTGGGCAGCGCCATCACCGTCGCCCAGCGCTTTCTCGCCGTCCGCCGGACCGGCCGCGGACCGGCGGCGCCGGCGGCATGAGCGACGCCGTCGCGCCGGCACCCGACGAGGCCGCCCCCGCGTTGCGGGCCCGGCTGGCCGCACGGCTCACCGACACCGGATTCGCCGCGGGCTGGGCAGCGGTCAAGCGGCTGCCCGAGCCGATGGCCCGGGCGCTGTTCGACGGCGCCGGCCGGTGGTCGGCCGGCCGGAACGGGCGCGGCGTGCGCCAGCTGCGGGCGAACCTGCGGGTCGCCACCGGCGGCCGGCTGAGCGAGGCCGAGCTCGGCGAGCTCACCGAGCGCGCGGTCCGCTCCTACGCCCGCTACTGGCAGGAGGCCTTCCGCCTACCGGTGCTCGAGTCCCGCCGGATCGTCGAGGGGACCGAGATCCGCGGCCGGGAGCACGTCGACCGCATCCGCGCCGAGGGCCGGCCCCTGGTCTTCGCGCTCCCGCACAGCGGCAACTGGGACGCCGCCGCCGTCTGGCTGATCGACTGGCTCGGCGGCCCGTTCATGACCGTCGCCGAACGGCTGCGGCCGGAGTCGCTCTACGAGCGGTTCGTCACCTACCGGGAGTCCCTCGGCATCCGGGTCATTCCCCTGACCGGCGGTCCGCGCCCCAGTTCCGAGGTCCTCAGGGAGTGGGTGGCCAGCGGCGGCACCGTGTGCCTGTTGGTGGACCGCGACCTCGGCCGCACCGGGACGCCGGTCACCTTCTTCGGGCGCGCAGCCACCCTGCCGACCGGCCCCGCGCTGCTCGCCGCGCAGACCGGGGCCGCACTCGTCCCGGTCGTGTGCTCCTTCACCGCCACGGGATGGGCCGTGCACTTCTGCCCGGAGGTGCCGGTGCGGGGTCCCGGCCGGCTCCGGGAACGCGTGACGACGGCCATGCAGGCGGTGGCCGACGCCTTCACGGCCGGCATCGCCCAGCGGCCCGAGGACTGGCACATGCTCGGACGGATCTGGGCCGACGTGCCCCCCGACCCACCGGCCCGGACGAGCGGGGCGCACACCTGATGCGCATCGGTCTGGTCTGCCCGTACGCGTGGGACGTGCCCGGCGGGGTCCAGTACCACGTCCGCGACCTCGCCGAGACGCTGCGCGGCATGGGGCACCACGTCGAGGTGCTCACGCCCGCGGAGCGGGAGGACTCGCTGCCGGCCGAGCACGTCACCTTTGCGGGGCGCACCGTGCCGGTGCCCTACAACGGCTCGATGGCCAGCATGCAGTTCGGGCCCGTCTCGGCCGCCCGCGTGCGCCGATGGCTCCGGGAGGGGCACTTCGACGTCGTCCACGTGCACGAGCCGGCCTCGCCGTCGGTCTCGCTGCTGGTCTGCATGATCGCCAAGGGACCGGTGGTGGCGACGTTCCACGCGGCGACGACCCGGTCGAAGTGGCTGGCGGCCATCGGACCGTGGGCGCGCCCGTGGCTCGAGCGGATCTCCGGTCGGATCGCGGTGTCGGACTTCGCGCGACGCGTCCAGGTCGAGCACCTCGGTGGTGACGCGGTGATCATCCCGAACGGGGTGCACGTCGCCTCGTTCGCCGAGGGCCCGACACTGCCGGGACACACCCGGGGCGTCGACGGGCCGACGATCGGCTTCCTCGGCCGCTACGACGAGCCGCGCAAGGGCCTCCCGGTGCTGCTCGAGGCCATGCGCACCGTCGTCCGCCGGTACCCCGGTGCCCAGCTGCTCGTCGCCGGCCGCGGCGACCCGGCGGAGGCGCGAGAGCAGATCGGGAAGGACCTGCTGGCCTCCGTCGCGCTGCTGGGCCAGCTGTCCGAGGCCGACAAGGCCGCGTTCCTGCGGTCGGTGGATGTGTACTGCGCGCCCAACCTGATGGGCGAGTCCTTCGGCGTCGTCCTCATCGAGGCCCTCGCGGCCGGGGCGCCGATCGTGGCCAGCGACCTGGACGCCTTCGTCCGCGTGCTGGAGGGCGGAGAGACCGGCGTGCTCGTCCGGCGGGGCGATCCGGCGGCGCTCGGCAGGGCCCTGTCCGACCTGCTCGCCGAGCCCGACCGGCGCGCGGAGCTGTCCGCCCGGGGGCGGAGGGTGGCGGCCGGCTACGACTGGGCGGTCGTGGCCCGGCGCATCCTGGCCGTCTACGAGACGGTCCTCGCGACCGGCGGCGGCGAGGTGACGGCCGAGGAGGACGACGCCCCCCCTGACGACCTCCCGCCCGGGGCCGGCGCGTGGTTGTCCCTGCTCCGGCGGGGTCAGCAGTAGCCTGACCTCCCATGATGCCCGACGCCTGGTTGCTGACCGGCGCCGTCGCGCTCCTGGTCCTGGTCGTCTGGACCGGCTGGACACTCGTGCGGCTGCGGCGCCTGGAGACGCGCGTGGACCGGGCCTGGCGGGCGCTGGACACGCAGCTGCGACGGCGGGCCGGACTGGCCGAGGAGCTCGCCCGGACCTTTCCCGCAGCGGTCGGGGAGGACCGAGCCGTCCGTCTGGCCCGCGCGGCCGCCGACGCGCGGAACCCGGCAGCCGGGGACCGCGAGACGGTCGAGAACGCGCTCGGCCGGGCGCTCCGGGACCTGCCGGACGACCTGCCGGGCATTCCTTCCGCCCTGATCGACGACCTGACCGGCACCACCGTCCGGGTGGGCCTGGCGCGACGGTTCTACAACGACGCCGTCCGCGACACCCGGGCGCTGCGCCGGCACCGGTTGCCGCGGATCCTGCGGCTGCACGCCTCCCGTCCGCTGCCCCGCTTCTTCGACATCGACGAGCGGGCCGACGGCGTCGTCCCGGGCCTCGACGGTGCCGGGACCCGGCGGCCCTGAGCGGTCGTACCATGGGCCCTCCGATAGTCGTCGATCAAGAGGCAGCAGACCCGTGGCCACGCAAGGCGAGACCCAGCACGTCCTGACAACGAACGGCACCTCCGGAACCGACCTCGTCAAGCGCGGCATGGCCGAGCAGCTCAAGGGCGGCGTCATCATGGACGTCGTCACGCCGGAGCAGGCGAAGATCGCCGAGGACGCAGGCGCCGTCGCCGTGATGGCGCTCGAGCGGGTCCCCGCGGACATCCGCGCGCAGGGCGGCATCGCGCGGATGAGCGACCCGGACATGATCGAGGGCATCATCGCCGCCGTCTCGATCCCGGTCATGGCCAAGGCGCGCATCGGGCACTTCGTCGAGGCCCAGGTACTGCAGGCCCTGGGTGTGGACTACATCGACGAGTCCGAGGTGCTCACCCCCGCCGACGAGGCGCACCACATCGTCAAGAGCGCGTTCACCGCCCCCTTCGTGTGCGGCGCGACCGACCTCGGTGAGGCGCTCCGCCGCATCTCCGAGGGCGCGGCCATGATCCGCTCCAAGGGCGAGGCCGGCACCGGCAACGTCGTCGAGGCCACGCGCCACATGCGCTCGATCCGGGCGGGCATCAAGGCGCTGGGCACCCTGGACGAGACTGAGCTCTTCGTCGCGGCCAAGGAGCTGCGGGCGCCCTACGACCTCGTGGCGGAGGTGGCGCGACTCGGCAAGCTGCCGGTCGTGCTGTTCACCGCCGGCGGCATCGCCACCCCGGCCGACGCAGCCATGATGATGCAGCTCGGCGCCGAGGGCGTCTTCGTGGGCTCGGGCATCTTCAAGTCCGGCGACCCGGCGGTGCGGGCCGCGGCCATCGTGCAGGCCACGACCTTCCACGACGACCCCGACGTCATCGCCAAGGTGTCCCGCGGGCTGGGCGAGCCGATGGTCGGCATCAACCTCTCCACGCTCCCCGAGAGCGAGCGATACGCGAAGCGCGGTTGGTGAGCCGAGCTCTCCCCAGCCGCGATCATGGCGCCGGGACCACGATCCGGCGCCGATCGGTGGTTTCCGCGCCATGATCGCGGGGGAGGGGCGCGCCCCCGTCGTCGGGGTACTGGCGCTCCAGGGTGACGTCCGCGAGCACCTCGCCGCGCTGCGTGAACAGGGCGCCGAGGCGGTGCCGGTCCGCCGGCCCGAGGAGCTCGCCGCGGTCGACGGGCTGGTGATCCCGGGCGGTGAGTCGACGACCATGGTCAAGCTCGCCGCCCGCTTCGGGCTCCTCGAGCCGCTGCGGACGGCGGTGCGTGACGGGCTGCCCGCCTACGGCTCCTGCGCAGGGATGATCCTGCTCGCCGACCGCCTGGTCGACGGCCCGCCCGACCAGGAGACCGTCGGCGGCCTGGACGTCACCGTCCGGCGCAACGCGTTCGGCCGGCAGGTGGACAGCTTCGAGTCCGACATCGCGATCGAGGGCATTGCCGGTCCGCTGCACGCCGTCTTCATCCGCGCCCCCTGGGTCGAGGAGACCGGCTCCGGCGTCGAGGTGCTCGGCCGGGTCGTGGGCGGGGCGGCCGACGGTAAGGTCGTCGCCGTCCGCCAGGGCAACGTGGTCGCCACCAGCTTCCACCCCGAACTGACCGGGGACCTCCGGGTGCATGCCCTGTTCGTGGACATGGTGCGCCGCCACCTGGCGGGGACCGCCGGCGCGGACACCGGCGACGAGAGAGGAGTCCGCTGATGAGTGGCCATTCCAAGTGGGCGACGACGAAGCACAAGAAGGCCGGGCTCGACGCCAAGCGCGGCAAGCTCTTCGCCAAGATGATCAAGAACGTCGAGGTGGCCGCGCGGACCGGCGGCGGCGACATCAACGGCAACCCGACTCTCTTCGACGCCGTCCAGCGGGCGAAGAAGTCCTCGGTGCCCAACGACAACATCGACCGCGCGGTGAAGCGCGGCGCGGGCCTGGAGGCCGGCGGCGTCGACTGGCAGAACATCACCTACGAGGGCTACGCACCCGGTGGCGTCGCCCTGCTCATCGAGTGCCTGACCGATAACAAGAACCGATCGGCCATGGAGGTCCGCACCGCCATGACCCGCAACGGCGGGTCCATGGCCGATCCCGGTTCGGTGTCCTACCTGTTCTCGCGCAAGGGAGTCGTCGTGGTGCCGCAGGCCGGCGGTGTTGACGAGGACACCGTGCTGATGGCCGTCCTCGACGCCGGGGCCGAAGAGGTGCGCGACCTCGGGGACACCTTCGAGGTCGTCTGCGAGCCGGGCGACCTGATCGCGGTCCGCACCGC
>JALYMS010000266.1 GCA_030773535.1 Actinomycetota bacterium
CAGTTCACCTTCTCGGACGACCTGATCGCCAGCGAGCGGTTCGTGTTCGACCTGTCGGTGCTGTGCGCCCCAGTCGGGGGTGTCGACCGACGCCGTCCGGCATCGGCTGTTCGGCCAGCACGGGCAGCACCGAGCGCATGATGCCAGTCTGGCGCGATCGCTGTGCTGGTCGAGGGAGTGCGCCGATGGGCGCGGTCCTGACACGGGTGGACCCCGTGCCGTGAAAGCGTGCCCAGCTCCCCGATCGCATCCGGCACGAGGACGAGGCGTCGGGACACCGAGTCCGGTGAGCTACAGCAGGTCTGTGTCGGTCTCGTCCAGAGCAATGAGGGCCAAGCCGAACTCGGGGCGGTACCGCTTGGCCAACCGGCCCGAGGTCGGTCTTGGTGATCACGACCTCGAGCGTGGGTCGCACCTTCGCCTCCAGCAGGTGCCCACCGCGGGTCGACCGTCACGCAGTCCCAGCACGGCGTGCACGTGGACCGTCGGCTTGCCGTCCTGGACCAGCGGCTCACGAGCGGGCGAGCCGGAGTCCGGAGAAGGCCCAGCGCGCCCCCGCCGGGAAGAAGTTGCGGTAGGTGAGCCGCTCATGCCCGGGCGGGGTCGCGCACGACGCGCCGCGCAGGACATGCTGATCGCACATGAACTTGCCGTTGTACTCCCCGACGGCGCCCTCGACGGGCCGGAACCCGGGATAGGGCAGGTACGCCGACGACGTCCACTCCCACACGTCGCCCACCATGTGGCCACCAGCCGGTCCCGGGTGCAGGCGGCCGGCGTCAAGCAACTGGCCCCGCAGGTCCGGGACGTCGCGTGCGGCCACCTCCCACTCCTGCTCGGTGGGCAGGCGCGCACCGGCCCAGCGTGCGTAGGCGTCCGCCTCGTAGAACGACACGTGCACGACCGGCTCGCCGCGGCGCAGGTCGCGGACACCCGCGGTGGTGAAGGTCTTCCAGCCGCCGTCGACGTCCTCCCAGTACTCCGGGCAGCGCCAGCCCTCGCGCTGCACCGCCTGCCAGCCGTCGGACAACCACAGGTCCGGCCGGGCGTAGCCGCCGTCGTCGATGAACGCCAGCCAGTCCTCCACCGTCACCGCGCGAGAGGCGATCTCGAGGTCCTGCAGCAGGACCTGGTGGCGCGGACCCTCGTTGTCGTAGCCGAAGCCGTCCCCGTCGTGGCCGATCTCGTGCACCCCGCCCGCGACGCTGCGCCAGGTCAGCGGCGGCGAGGCGACGTCCTGCTCCTGCGGCCGCTCGACCATCGCCGGGCCGAAGGCGTGCCGCGAAAGCAGGTGCTTGGCATCCATCACGAGCAGCTCCTGATGCTGCTGCTCGTGGTTCACCCCCAGCTCGACCAGCGTCGCGACCTGCTCACCCGGTCCGTCGGCGAGCAGCGCCTGCACCTGGCCGTCGACGTGCCGCCGGTAGCGGCCGACCTCCTCGGCACCTGGGCGGGTCACCAGCCCGCGCTCCGGCCGGGGGTGGCGCGGACCGACGGCCTCGTAGTAGCTGTTGAACAGGTAGCGGAAGGTCTCGTCGTACGGCGGGCAGCGGTCCGCCAGCACGAACTCCTCGAAGAACCAGGTGGTGTGCGCGCGGTGCCACTTGGTCGGAGAGGCGTCAGGCATCGACTGCGCCGTCTGGTCCTCCGCCGACAGCAGCCCTGCGAGCTGGTCGGTGAGGGCGCGAGTGGTCGAGAAGCGCGTCGTCAAGACGTCCGGGGAGATGTCGACGAGGGTCATGGCGAGCTCCGTCCGAAGCGGGATGGTCGCGCCCACTATGCCCTCACCGACGGATGCGCCTGCTCGTGGCGATCCGGGTCCTGCCGGTCCAGGTCCTGCCAGCGGTCGAGAACCGCGCGTACCCCAGCTCCACCGGCGGACCGTACCGGAGGTCCTGCTCGTACGGCTCTCCGGCACGGTTTTGTGGGACTGACCTGTGGGACGCCTGCTACGCGAGGAGCAGTCCTCGCCCCGGCTCCCCGACAAGGGCGTGCCACTTCCAAGTGGGACGATGAGTGATCGCCAGCGCACCCTTGCCGACCTGCAGCGCTCCCGATGGACGCGTTCCTCCTACGACACTCCCGCCGCTTATGTGTGGAGAGCGGGCGCCGGAGCCGGTCCGCGGGGTAGAGATGTGTCGTGGCGGTGGCACCGGCTCCCAGCGAAATCTACGAGCGCGCTAAGAGCGAGGGCCAGCGCCGGCTGACGATGCCCCTGCTGGAAGAGGTGTCGACCGGCTTCATCGCCGGCGTCACGGTCGTCTTCGGCGTGGTGGCGCTGGGCATGGCGACGGAGCTTGTTGAGCCGGCACTGGGCGCCGGTCCGGGCAAGCTCGCTGGAGCGCTGGCTTTCGCTATCGGGCTGGTCTTCCTCGTGGTCGGCCGCTCCGAGTTGTTCACCGAGAACTTCTTCGACCCGGTGGCGGCGGCGATCGACCGGCGTCAGCGCTCGACCTGGGTCCGGTTGGGGCGACTATGGCTGGTCGTCCTGCTGCTCAACTTCGTGGGGGGAGCCGTCATGGCCGCCATCTTCGCCGTGGAGGGCACCTTACCGGCGGGAGCGCACGAGGCTCTGGCGAAGGTGGCCGAGGAGATCGCCGCGAAGAGCGGCCTGGCCACCTTCACCCGCGGGATTGCGGCGGGGACCCTGCTGACCCTGCTCTCCTACCTCCTGCATGCCGTCAACTCGGTCGGCAGCCGCATCGCCCTCGCCTACCTGGTCGGCTTCTTCCTCGCGCTCGGGCCGTTCGACCACGTCGTCGTCTCCGCGCTGCATCTGCTCTTCGGCGTGTGGCTCGGCGGCACCGTTGGGTACGCGGACGTAGGGT
>JALYMS010000267.1 GCA_030773535.1 Actinomycetota bacterium
CCCGCCACGTGCTGTGGTTCGGGCGACGACCCGAGGAGCCCTCATGGGACGACGTTTCGCAGTGGTGGGACTGCTGGTCATGGTTATCGTGCTGCTGGCCGGGCCGACCGCGTCGGCGTGCGTCACCGACGACTGGATCCGCATCGACGACGTAGCCGGCGCCGGTCCGGGCTCCCCCTTGGTCGTCGAGGGTGGCGGGCTCACCCCGGGAACCGCCGAGATCCACTGGAACGGCATGAGCGGCGAGGTCCTCGCCATCGCTGAGGTCGCCGGCGACGGACGGTTCTCCGCCACGGTCGTCGTCCCCGACGTCGCCGTCGCCGGTCGCTACTCGGTCGTCGTGGTGCAGGAGCCGCAGCAGGGCGCCACCCGCGGTTGGGCGTATGCCGACCTGGTGCTGACTGCGCCACTGCCGCCGGTTCAGGGAGTCGCGCAGGTGGCGCCGGGCGGGAGGAGCCCGTGGCCCTATTTGGCGACGACACTCCTGATCTCCGCGGTGGGGTGGCTCCTCGTGCGGGCGCGCCGGCGGAGCGGAGCGGAGGCGCAGCTGTCCGCCGAGCTCGACCGCCTGGTCGAGGACGAAAGGGTTCCGGTCCACACCAGGTTGGCGTGAGCCGGTGCCACCGGCCGATCAAGCCCGCGGAGCGGATGCCACGCGCCGTGCTAGAGGTGAACCCTGCGCCATCGACCGAGGGGGCACGTTGAGAGTTGCACTGTCCCTCACCAGTCTCGTCCTGACGACCGCGCTGGTCTCCTGCAGCTCCGGCGAGGGCGAGGGCAGCACTGGTAGTGGTGCCGCGGCGACCTCGGCCGGGCAGGCCACGGCTCCAGCGGCCGAGTTCGAGGACCGCTTCAACCTGATCGGCATGGCGCACACCTCCCCGAGCACGGCGCGCGGGCTGCCCATCGAGGTGGAGACCAGCCCGTGGGACGGAAAAGAGACCGGCGGGCCCTTCAGCTTCGCCTCGGCGCCCTGCTCCGCGGACGCGCCCATCAATAATGTCTCGACCAACCTGGCGAGCCTCAACACCCGGCTGGAGGGCAGCCGGTCACCCGCCTCGACGCGGCTCCACCCCCTCGAGTTCGAGGTCGTGTCGCTGGAGGAGGGCGAGGGCGAGCTGCGGGGCAGTGTCGACCTCACCGTCTGCCAGCCACGGTTCGGCGTCACCCCGCCCGACGACCCGATCCCGGATGCCGAGCGCGACCGCATCCGGTTCACGTTCACGGCCGACTTCGTGCAGCCGACGCCCGAGGAGACCACCTGGCAGGGCGAGTTCCGCATCGAGAGCGGAACCGGCGCCTACGAGGGCATGGAGGGCAGTGGCCAGATCGGCGGCTACTTCATGTGCCTCGGCCCGGACCGCTGTGCCCAGGTGGGCGGCTTCCGGGACGCACAGGTGACCATGATCGGCTCGTACCGGGCGCCGCAGACCGACTGAGGAGCGCGGTCGCGACGCTCAGCGCACCGGCAGTTTCCCGGTGAGGCGGCCGAGTGAGCAGGTGAGGGTATGTACGGCGGCGACCACGTCCCCGGTGCCCGGCGCGTCGACGACCGGCACGCGAGCGCGGTCGGCGGAGACCACCGCGTCGCTCCACGGAACCGACCCGGCGAAGGCCAGGCCGTGCCGGACGCAGAACTCCTCGACCGCGTCGCGGTCGCCGGGGGAGCGCACCTTGTTTGCCACGACCGCCACCGTGGGCACCGGCAGCTCCGCCACGAGGGCGGCCATCCGCCGGACCGTCTCCAGCGAGCGGTAATACGGCTCCGCGACGAGCAGCACTGCGTCGACGTGCCGGATCGTGCCCCGGCTCAGGTGTTCCGGCGAGGCCTCCAGATCGACGACGACGAACCGCTCCGGGTCGTCGAGGTCCTCCAGCAGGGAGGACACCACCGCGTGCGCGGCGCACAGGCAGCCCTCGTCGGCGTGCGCCGGGCTGCCCATGCCGACCAGGCGGATACCGTCCGGCCCGACGACGGCGTGCCGGTCCAGCACCTCCTCGACCGGCTCCCGCAGCCCGGCACCACCGCGGCGTCGGGAGACCAGGGACGGCGGAACGGGGCGGAGGGGGCCGGCCTCGGACGGCACGCCGAGAGCGGGCGCCAGGTTCGGGTTCGCATCGGCGTCGACAGCGACGACCGGCCGCCCGCTCCGGGCGGCGAGCAGGGCCAGGGTGGCCGACAACGTCGTCTTGCCGGCCCCTCCCTTGCCGGCGACGGCGAGTCTCACCGCGGCGGCCGGCTTCGCTCGAGGACTCCCTCGTAGCGGGAGCGGTAGGTCTCGAGGTGCCGGGAGATCTCGGCCAGCGAACCGGCGACGGCGTGCAGCCACTCCCGCCCCTCGTCGGTCAGTGAATAGGTGCGCCGCGCCGGTCCGCTCGCCGAGGGCTGCCACGCAGAGCGGACCAGGCCTTCCTCGTCCATGGCCCGCAGGCTGCGGTACAACCCACCGGGGTCCACCCGGTCCAGGCCGAGCGCGGCGACCTGCTCCAACAGCTCGTAGCCGTGGGAGGTGCCCTCGGCCAGGAGCAGCAGCAGGCAGGGGCGCAGGTAGTTGCGTGGCAGCCCGACCGGCACCTCCTCCCGGGTCGGCCCGCTCACGCCTGGCCGCCCGCGCGCTCGGCGGCGCAGGCAAGCGCCTCCTCCACAGAGTTGTGGCACCAGCAGTCGGCGCTGCACTCGCCGTGCGCCGGGCGGGTCAGGTCGGAGAAGCTCAGTGCGAACTCGGTGCGGCCCTCCTCCAGGCCGGCGGCCGACAGCACGTAGCCGGCCGGAGCGCGGTCGAGGTAGCCGTCGGTGACCAGCCGGTCCAGGTAGCCCACCCCGACCGCCGCGTCGACGCCCAGGAAGCGTTCCAGCAGCACGGCGTCGACGACCTCGCCCAGGCCCTCACCCCGCAGCCAGAACATCACCTGGAGGATCTCGCTGCGCCAGTAGAGCGCCCGCAGCGCCTCGGACTTCGGCGGGTGCAGCTCGTCCATCAGCGCCCCGGCACGGCGACCGGACCGACGGAATGAGCGCCTACGCAACGGTCCAACGCCAGCTCCTCCGCGCCGATCAGGTGTGACGCACGCTACACCGGAGGGCGCCACTAGCTGTACGGTGCACCTACCGGCGTCCCTTCTCGCCACCGGAGCGCGGAATGGCAGACCGATCGACCCGAAGGCCTCCGCTGCGGGCGCGCACGCCGGCGCAGGAGCTGCTCGACGAACTGGGTCCGGTCGAGCGCTTCCACGACCTCGAGGAGTTCGGCGCGTTCGGCCTGCCCTCCGGCCAGGTCACCGAGGACATGCTCTCGGCCGAGGACGACGCCACCCGCGCGACCCGGTTCGGACCCCTGGAGAAGCTGCACGTCTTCTGGTTCGCCGGCATGAGCTGCGACGGCTGCAGCGTGGCCACCACGGGAGCGACCACCCCCTCGGTCGAGAGCCTGCTGCTCGGCGCGCACCCAGGCCTGCCGCGCGTCGTCCTGCACCACCCGGTCATCAACATGGAGTCCGGTCCGCACTACGTGCGCGCCGCCGAGCAGGCCATCGCCGGCACGCTGAACGCGCCCTACGCCGTCGTTCTGGAGGGCTCGATCTCCGACGAGCTGGCGGCCGCCGCCTCCGGCGGCTACTGGTCGGGCCAGGGTGAGGAGCCCTGGGGGCCGGACGGCGAGATGCGCACGGTAACCGCGTCGGAGTGGGTGGCGCGGCTGGCGCCGAACGCCGCGGCGATGATCGCCATCGGCACCTGCGCCACCTGGGGCGGCATCCCCTCGGCCGAGGGCAATCCGACCGGGGCGATGAGCCTGATGGACTGGCTCGGCAAGGACTACCGCTCCACATTCGGCGTCCCGGTGGTCAACGTCCCCGGCTGCCCGCCGATCGG
>JALYMS010000268.1 GCA_030773535.1 Actinomycetota bacterium
GCCTCGGTGCGCCCGGCTTCGGCCTCGGGCGGGGCGCCGCGCCCGAGGGGCCGTCGGTCGCGGCCGGCGCCTCGAGCTCCGGCGTCGCGTCCACCGTCGGCTCGTCCATCGGAGGGACGGCGTCGTCGGCCGGCCCTGGTGCGGCGGGAGGTTCCGCGTCGGGGGTGACGGCTGGAACCGGCTCGTCGGGAGTGGCTTCCCGGTCCGCCGGCGACTCCACCTGGGGCGCTCCGGCGGGGGCTTGCGCCTCGTTCACCGCCCCGTCGTCCACCGCGTAGGAGTTCTCCGCGTCCGGGTTCTCCGCATTCGGCGGGGAGTCCTGCTGCGCCCCGTCGCCGGGGCCGTCCGTGCTCGACACGTCCGGCAGTGTCCCACGTCGCATCCGGAAGACTGATGGTGTGACCGCCGACCGCGCGGGGCTTCCTCCCCGCCCGCCGTGCCCCGCCGTCGCTGTCGCGTTCTGCCCGTCGCCGCCACTGCTCGTGCCCGCCGTCGAGGGCCGGGCAGGCGTCGAGACGACCGCGCTGCGCCGGGCCTGCGCCGAGGCAGTCGGGGCCATGCTGGGGGTCTGGCCTGAGGTGGTCGTCGTGGTGGGGGACGGCGTGCCGCCCGGGGTCCGGTTCGGACGAGGCGACGGAGGCGACCTCCGCGGCTTCGGCGTCGACGCCGACCTGCCCTTCGAGGGACGCATGCGGCCGGGCGGACGGCGCACGACCGTGGCGCACACCGTGGGGGCCTGGTTGCTCGACGAGGCGCGCTTCTCCGGGATCCGGGTCGGGGTGGGGCCCGCCGACGTCTCGCAGCTGCTGCGCGACCTCCCCGGCCCCGTGGGCGTACTCGCCGTCGGGGACGGGTCCGCGCGGCGCTCGATCAAGGCTCCCGGTCACCTGGACGACTCCGCCGGCCCGTTCGACGCGGACGTGGCCCGGGCCCTGGCCACCGGCGATCCGGACGCGCTGGCCGCGCTCGATCCGGGCACCGGCAGCCGATTGCTCGCCGGGGGGGTGCCCACCTGGCGCGCGGTGGGGTCGGCGCTGGCGGGTCGCACCGTCACCGCCAGGCTCCACTACGACGAGGCGCCCTTCGGGGTCGGCTACCTCGTGGCCGACTGGGTCGTCGCGTGAGCCCGCCGCTCCCCGTCGCCGCGATCGTCGGCCCGACCGCCACGGGGAAGACGGCGCTGGCCGTGGCGCTGGCGCAGCGGCTGGGTGGGGAGGTGGTCAACGCCGACTCCATGCAGCTCTACCGCGGCATGGACATCGGCACGGCCAAGCCCGGCCCCGGCGAGCGCGGCGGCGTGCCCCATCACCTGCTCGATATGTGGCACGTGCGGCAGGCGGCCTCCGTCGCGGAGTACCGCGGACGCGCTCGGGCCGAGATCGACCGGTTGCGGGCGAACGGCGTTCTCCCCCTCCTGGTCGGCGGCTCCGGTCTCTACGTCCGGGGGGTGCTCGACGAGCTCGACTTCCCGGGCACCGACGCCGCCGTCCGGGCCCGGCTGGAAGCTGAGCTCGCCGCTGTCGGAGCTGCCGATCTGCACTCGCGGCTGACCGCACTGGACCCGGCCGCGGGGGCCGCGATCCTGCCCAGCAACGGACGGCGCATCGTGCGGGCGCTGGAGGTGCTCGAGCTGACCGGCGGTCCGTTCCGTGCCGCCCTGCCCGACCGGCGCCCGCACTATCCGGCGGTGGTCATCGGCGTCGACCGGGACGTGGCGGAGCTGGACCAGCGGATCGCCGTCCGGGTCGACCGCATGTGGGCAGCCGGCTTCGTCGCCGAGGTCGAGGCGCTGGCCGCCGACGGGTTGCGCGAGGGGCCGACGGCGTCCCGCGCGCTGGGCTACGCGCAGGTCCTCGCGCAGCTCGACGGCGAGCTGTCCGCGGACGAGGCGCGCGAGCGCACCGTGCGGACCACCCGCCGGTTCGTGCGGCGCCAGCGGTCCTGGTTCCGCCGCGACTCGGCCACCACCTGGTTCGACGCAGCGCGGTCCGACCTGTTCGACGCGGTCTCGGCCGACATCTCCGCCCGTACGATCGAGCGGTGAACGACTCCCTCCGAGTGCTCCGCGGGCACGGCACCGAGAACGACTTCGTGGTGCTGCCCGATCCGGACGGCGCCATGTGGCCGGAGGACCGGCTCGACGCCGCGATGGTGCGGAGGCTGTGCGACCGCCGGGCGGGGATCGGCGGTGACGGTGTGCTGCGGGTGGTCCGCACCGCTCGGGTACCGGACGCGGCGGAGGTGCTCGGCAGCGACCTCGGCCGCTGCGAGTGGTTCATGGACCACCGCAACGCCGACGGGTCGCACGCCGAGATGTGCGGCAACGGCATCCGGCTGTTCCTGCACGTGCTGATCAGCGAGGGGCTGCTCGACCGCGACTCCTGCGAGTCCGGCGTGCTGGTCGGCACCCGCGCGGGCCCCCGCCGCGTGGGCGCAGCGGCCGGCGGCTACTGGGTGGACATGGGACCGGCTCGCGAGTTCGGCACCGGGGAGGCGCGGCTGGGCGGGCACACCTTCGCGGGCCGAGCCGTCTCGATGGGGAATCCGCACCTGGCCGCACTCACCGACGTCCCGGTCGGCAGCCTCGACCTCGTGGAGCAGCCGGCGTTCGATCCCGGCCTGTTCCCGGACGGCGTCAACGTGGAGCTCGTCAACGTGCTCGAGCCGGCGGCGCACATCTGCCTGCGGGTCCACGAGCGCGGCGTGGGCGAGACCCGCTCCTGCGGAACCGGCGCCTGTGCCGCGGCGTACGCGGCTCTCGCGGAGGAGGGCCGCGTCGAGGGCACCGTCGTCGTCGACGTTCCCGGTGGACGCCTCTCGGTGTCGGTCACCCCGGAGACCACGGTGCTCACCGGGCCCGCCGTCCTCGTCTCGGCCGGCGTGCTCTGCCGGGAGTGGCTGGCCGGCTGACTTCCTCGGGGCGTCGGAGGTGTGTGCCCGCGTCTCCGGCTCGTCGGTCGTCGCCGCTGCCCTACCCGGCAGGCCCTGGTGCACCCACGGGAGGTGGCGGGACGTCCTCCGACGGATCGGCCGGCGCGGCGGGCGGGGCGGACCCGGCGCCATCGTTTTCCTCCTCGGGGAGCCGGTCCATCCGCATCAGGGGGCTGGTCACCACCCAGAGTGCGGCCAGAGCCTGGCCGGCAACGGCCAGCCAGAGGGTCGGCACCACCCCGAGCCAGGTGCCGAGGGCACCCCCGAGCAGGGCGCCGAGTGGCATGGTGCCGAAGACGAGGAAGCGCACCGAGGCGTTCATCCGGCCGAGCAGGGCCGGCGGGCACAGCCGCTGCCGGAAGCTCACCTGCACCACGTTGTAGACGACGACCGCCCAGCTGAAGCCGAACGTGCCGAGCGCGAGCAGCACCTCGGCGGCCCCGACGACCGCCAAGGGCGTCAGCGCGGCCGACGGCAGCAGGAGCAGCGCCGAGAGCGGGATCGCCCGCCCCTCACCGACGGTCCTGGCGAAGCGCGCGGCGGTGACCGCGCCGACCAGGCCGCCGACCGCCCCTGCGGAGAAGACGAAGCCGAGCGTGCTCTCCGGCATGCCGAGCGTGCGCAGCGCGAACAGCACCAGGAGCGTGCCGGACATCGACGAGAAGAGATTGGCGGTGCCGGTGCAGGCGACGATCCGCCGGAGCAGCGGGTGCCGGACGACGAAGGAGAGCCCCTCGGCGATCTCGCTCCGCAGCCGCCGCCGGGCGGAACGGTCGGGCACGACGTCGACCTGCCGGATGCGGCCGAGGAAGAACGCCGACAGCAGGAAGGAGGCGGCATCGACGACCAAGAGCAGCGGGGCACCGAGGAATCGCAGCAGCACGCCGGTGATGCCGGGACCGGCGACCTGGGCGACGACCCGGCTGGCCTCCAGTTTGCCGTTGCCGTCCACTATCTGGTCCCGTTCGACCAGAGCGGGCAGGTAGCTCTGGTAGGCGACGTCGAAGAAGACCGTCGCCGTTCCGGTGACCGCCGCGACCACGTAGAGCTGGGGCAGGGCGAGGACGTCGAGCAGGTAGGCGACCGGCAGGGAGGCCAGGGCGACGGCGCGGACGAGGTCGCCCGCGATCAGCACCCGCTTGCGACGCCAGCGGTCCACCCAGGCTCCGGCGGGCAGTCCGATGAGGAGGAAGGCGGCGGTCTCCAGCGCGGTGAGGATCCCCATCTCCAGCGGCGTGGCATCGAGCAGGCTGACCGCCAGCACCGGTAGTGCCAGCAACGTGACCTGCGTGCCGAGCTGGCTGACCGTCTCGGCCGTCCACAGCTGGCGGAAGTCGTGGTGCCGCCACAGGGCAGACGGGTGCGGGGAGGTCACGGGGGCACCCTGGGGCGGCCGATCGGGTGAGTCAATCCGGGACCGGCGCGCCGGGATGCGCCTCGGGATGCATTCGGCGTGCGCGGGCGTTGGAACAGGTGATGACAACTCGGATGACCGTTGCTGCCGACCGTGCCACCCTGGAGACGATGACCACCGCGCCGCAGTCCTTTCCCGCCGAGCACGAGTCGCCCCACACTCCCCGGACCGACCCGCGCCCCCGTTCGGCCGAGATGCTGGACGACACCGACGACAGCACCGGGTCCTACGACCTGGAGGCACGTGGTGCCCTGCGCCGGGTCGCGGGCCTGTCCACGGAGCTCGCCGACGTCACCGAGGTCGAGTACCGGCAGCTGCGGCTCGAGCGCGTCGTCCTGGTGGGCGTCTGGGCCGAGGGAACGCAGTCCGACGCCGACCGGTCCCTGGCCGAGCTGGCGGCGCTGGCGGAGACCGCCGGGTCCGAGGTGCTCGAGGCGGTGAGCCAGCGGCGGGACAAGCCCGACGCCGCCACCTACGTGGGCTCGGGCAAGGCCAAGGAGATCCGCAACCTGGTCGCGGCCAGTGGCGCGGACACCGTCATCTGCGACGGTGAGCTCACGCCGGGCCAGCTGACCCAGCTGGAGAAGCTGCTCAAGGTCAAGGTCGTGGACCGCACCGCGCTGATCCTCGACATCTTCGCCCAGCACGCCAGCAGCCGGGAGGGCAAGGCCCAGGTCGAGCTGGCGCAGATGCAGTACATGCTGCCGCGGCTGCGCGGTTGGGGTGAGTCACTGTCCCGTCAGGCCGGTGGTCGCGTGGCCGGCGGTGGCGGTATCGGTACCCGCGGTCCCGGTGAGACCAAGATAGAGACCGACCGGCGCCGCATCCGTTCCCGGGTGAGCAAGCTGCGGCGGGAGATCGCCGGGATGGCGACGGCGCGGGCCACCCAGCGTGCCGGCCGGGACCGCAACGCCGTGCCGAGCGTGGCGATCGCGGGGTACACCAACGCAGGCAAGTCGAGTCTGCTCAACCAGCTGACCGGCGCCGGCGTGCTGGTGGAGAACGCGCTGTTCGCCACGCTCGACCCGACGGTGCGCCGGGCCGAGACGGCGGAGGGCCGGGAGTACACCCTGACCGACACGGTCGGCTTCGTCCGGCACCTGCCGCATCAGCTCGTGGACGCGTTCCGCTCGACGCTCGAGGAGGTTGCGGCGGCCGACCTGCTCCTGCACGTCGTCGATGGCGCCGACCCGGACCCACTGGGGCAGATCGAGGCCGTCCGCGTGGTGCTCGGCGAGATCGACGCCGCGGCCGTGCCTGAGGTCATCGTGGTCAACAAGGTGGACGCCATGAGCGAGGAGGACATCCTCACGCTCCGCCGGGCCCTGCCGGGCGCCGCCTGGGTCTCGGCCCGCACCGGGGCCGGCATGGACGCCCTGCGCGACCTGATCGCTGCCCGGCTGCCGCATCCCGAGGTGGACGTGGACGTCCTCGTCCCCTACGAGCGGGGGGACCTGGTGGCGCGGGTGCACCGCGACGGCGAAGTGCTCAGCGAGCGGCACGAGGAGTCGGGCACGAGGCTGACCGCCCGGGTGGACGGCGCACTCGCGGCGACCCTCGAGGAGTTCACCGCTCCGGTGGGGTGAGGCCCGCGGTACCCGTTCCGAACGAGTCACCGACCGGTCACGGGCCGGTACGGTGATGTGGTGGAGAGCGGCGCGGTCCAGGTGACCGCGCGGCCCGTCAGCCCGCGCGTGGTCTCCGTCGGGCGCCCCCCGTGGTGGCTGTTCCTCACCGCCGCCCTGGTCGGGAGCCTGGTGACGGTGGAGCTGCTGACCCGCGGCGCGCTGGAGCGCATCGATCTCCGGGTCGCCGAGGTCGTCGGGCGCTGGGACCTGGAGCACTCGGTGGGCTATCCCGTCGTCTGGCTGGGCACCCAACTGGGCGGGCGGGCGACCATCCTCGTCGTCCTGGCCGGAACGGTGGGCTACCTGGCCTGGCGGCGACACACCTGGGTGCCGCTGGTACGCGTTCTCGTCGCCCTGACGCTGCTCACCGCCTCGGTCTACGCGATGAAGTACGGCACCGGTCGAACGGCGCCGGCGTTCCCTGGTTCCTTCTTCTTCATTCCGGGCGGAGCCTCGTTCCCGTCGGGACACGTGGCCAACGCCGTCCTGATGTGGGGGTTGGCCCGGTGGCTGGCCGTGGAGTACAGCCTGCCCGTCCGCGTCCAGTACGCCTTCCGGCTGCTGCACGTCCTCGGTCCGGTGGGCACAGCCGTCGCCATGGTGTCCCTGAACTTCCATTGGGTCACCGACGCGATCGTCGGCGCGGCAGTCGGGATCGTGCTGTTGGGCGTGGTTCACGCACTGGACGCATCTGTTCTGTCACCATGGGTTCGTGCCCGAGCAGGCCAGCCGGCCGCGTAGCGGCGTATCGGGGCGGAAGCTGGCGGCCGCGGCTTCCCTCGGCGCAGCCCTCGTCCTGAGTGCCGTCGCGCCCGCCGCCGCGGAGGAGGCCGCCTCGGCCGTCCCGGCCGAAGGAGCGCCGAGCAGCCGCTGCCAGATCTCCGACGGTCGCCTCGCGGAACTCTCCGGGATGGTCGCGTCGGGGAACGACGTGCTGGCGGTCAACGACGGTGGCGACCAGGTCGCGGTCCACCGGCTCGACGCCGCGTGCTCGGTCGTCGACGTGCGCACCGCCGCGGTCGATCCCTACGACCCGGAGGACATGGCCCTCGGGGCCGACGGCACCGTCTGGATCTCCGACACGGGGGACAACAACCTCAACCGGCCCACGGTAGCGCTGATCGCCCTGCGTCCGGACGGCACCACCGGCGTGTACCGGCTGGCCTATCCCGACGGACCCCGTGACGCCGAGGCGCTGCTGCTGGCGCCCGACGGCACGCCCTACCTGGTCACCAAGGAGGTGCTGGGCGCCAGCGCGGTGTACCGGCCGGCGGCGGCGCTCATCGACGGCGGAACGGTCTCGCTCGTCGAGGTAGCGGCGGTGAACATCACGCTGACCGGGACGCCTGGTGGTCCGGTCGGGCGGGCCGGCCAACTGATGGTCACCGGAGGTTCGGTGTCGGCGACCGGTACGCACCTGGCTCTGCGCACCTACACCGACGCCTACGTATGGCCCCTCGCCGCATCCGACGTCGCCGCTGCCCTGGCTGCGGCCCCGGTCCACGTACCCCTGCCGGAGTCACCGCAGGGGGAGGCGATCAGCTTCGCTGCCGACGGACTGCAGCTCCTCGTGGCCAGCGAGGGTCTGCCCAGCGACGTCACCGTCATCCCGCTGCCGGCCGCCGTCGCGGCCGTGGCGGCGAGCGGGCCCTCTGGAGACGTCCCCAGCCTCACCGACCTGACCCGCTCGGGCCTCTCGCCCATCACGTCGGCGGTGATCGCTGCGATCGTGGCGAGCGTCGTCGTGTGGTTCGCCGGGCTCCTGGGACTGCTGCGCCGGCGTCCCTGACGCCCTCGGTGCCGAGAACCGGGGCCCGCCGCCGCGATCCGGTGGCGGGCGGCCCGATCCGTCCGGTCAGATCCGGCGGAGGACCGTGACGACGCGGCCGAGAATCGTCGCCTCGTCCCCGGGGATCGGCTCGAACGCGGGGTTGTGCGGCAACAGCCACACGTGGCCGTCGCGGCGCTTGTAGGTCTTGACCGTCGCCTCGCCGTCGATCATGGCCGCCACGATCTCGCCGTTCTCGGCGGTCGGCTGCTGACGGACGACCACCCAGTCGCCGTCGCAGATGGCGGCCTCGACCATCGAGTCACCGGCGACCTTGAGCATGAAGAGGGTGCCGTCGCCGACCAGTTCCCGGGGGAGGGGGAAGACGTCCTCGAGGGCCTGCTCGGCCAGGACCGGGCCACCAGCGGCGATCCGCCCGACCAGAGGCACGTAGGTGGGCGCCGGCACGGCGAACTCGTTCCCGGTTCCACCCGGGTCGGCTGCCGGAGCGGCGTGCACGGAGTCGCCGGGCAGCCGGACGTCCAGGGCCCGCGGCCGGTTGGGGTCCCGGCGCAGCCAGCCCTTCTTCTGCAGCACTGACAGCTGGTGAGCGACCGAAGAGGCGGAGGACAGTCCGACCGCCTCGCCGATCTCGCGGACCGAGGGTGGGTAGCCCCGGCGCTCGATGGAATCGCGGATCACCTCCAGCACCCGACGCTGGCGCTGGGTGAGCCCGTCCCCGTCCGGAGCGCGGTCGAGAAAGGCGCGGACGGTGGACGACCCTTCCTGCGCGCCGGCGCCACCGGACGTCGTCCCGCTCCCGGACGTTCCGCTCTTCTGCGCCACGTCGCCTCCTCCTCGCTGCTCGCGCAGCGCCCGGTGATCTGTCGAGGGAACGGTAGCGCGCCAGGGGTCCGGGATCAAACACATGTTCGAAGTGGCCGGATGTCCAGTCGCGTTCGTCGCACCGGTGCGGTAGACATCGAACATGCGTTCGATTCGAACACAGGTTCGAGCGCGGGAGCGGCCATCGACGGGACAGGAGGCAGTCATGGGGTGCGTGCAGCAGGCGGTGCAGGAGTTCGACGAGGAGGTGCGGGCGCCGTGGCGACCCCTGCTGGTCCAGGGGTCCCAGGCGACCGGCACGGCTCCAGCTGTCGCGGCGCGGCACCATCCGGCTCGGCCGGGTTCCTCACGGGTGGGGGCCTGCCGTCCCTCCGTCTCCACCGACCGGCGCGTGCCCGGCGCGTCGTCGGGGCCGGTCCGTCCCGACGGCGGGCGCGGTCGCCACACCCGGCCGGGAGCGCCCTCGGCCTCGCCGGGCGGTGCACGTGCTCGCGTCGGGCGGCGCCGGACGGCCGTCCGATTCACCCGGCGGGCCCACCGGCTGGCGGTCGCGCTGGCTCTGTGCGGCGGTGTGCTGGCCGGCTCCTTGCTCGGGCAGTTGTCCCCGGGCGGCGGTGGACCGGGGCTGCGCCTGGCAGGAGCGAGCAGCGTCGTCGTGGATCCAGGGGACACGCTCTGGTCCATCGCGACGTCCGTGGCGGCCGGAGAGGACGTCCGGGTCGTGGTCGACCGCATCCAGGAGCTCAACGGGCTCCGGAGCACCGAACTCGTTCCCGGCCAGGTGCTGCTGCTCCCATGAGGGACGACGACCACGACGCTCGATCGAGGATGCCGGCCGGTGTGCTCGTCGCCTCCGATCGGCTCGCAACCAGCCACGCCGGGGCAATACATCGACAACGTCGGACGGCCACTTCGTCAACCGTCCGTGCGGGCGCGTTCACACTGTCGCGGATCGGCCGCATACGGTCGCTGGGTGTCGAGCACCATGGAGAACCGAGCAGCCGTATTCACCAGCGAGCCGCAGGCCGTCGAGGTCTATCAAGCGGGGGCCTGGTGGTCCGGCGAACTGCTGGGCTGGCGGCACACCGCCGACGGTTCCTGCCAGGTCTGGGTCAGGGTCGTCCTGGACGGCGTCGAGGAGACCGCCTGGACCGAACTGGAGACCCTCCGCCTTCCTGAGCGCCACCTCGCGATGGCGCCGGAACCGGCGGCGGTGCGGTCGGCCGACCGCGAGCTGTCCGTGGCGCGCCACCCCTCCTCACGGCGCGAGCACCGTGCCGATTCCGGATCGTCCACGGCCAGCCTGCCCGTGGTGTGGGACCTCTCCGTCGTGCCGGACGCGACAGTCGCGCCCGCCGGGGGGCGCCGCCGGGCCCCCGACGTGCCGGTCGCCATGCAGAGCGGCGGTCGCCGCCGGGCACCGGACGTGCCGGCCCCCGCCCTCTCCGGAGGGTGCCGCCGTGCTCCGGAGCCGCCGGCTTCCGCGGTTCCCGGAGGGCGACGCCGCGCACCGGAGGAAACGACCTCGACCGGCGGGCGCCGCCGGGCACCCGAGGACGCGGCATCTGCAGCCGGTCCGGCCGCTGTCCCCGGGCGGCACGGCGTCGCGGCACCCACTGTCGGCCCCGGCAATCCCGGTCGGCAACGCACGGCCGACACCGGTCTGTTCCCCGCTGTCTCGGGCGCGACCGCCTCGCTCGAGAACGTCGGGCGGTCGGCGGGCCCGACGACGGCGGGTCGCAGCCCGGCGGTTCGCTCCGTCCGGCCCGCAGAGCCGGTAGGAAGCGCGAGTGGTCGCGCCAACTGGACGGCGCCGATCGGTGCGGACTCCGAGCGGCTCACCCGGCCCATGCGGCTGAGCGACCACGCCCCGCACTCCCGGCGACCGCGTCCCGACCGGTCCCGCCCGGGCCTCTGATCCGTCCGCGCACCCCGACCTGGACGAGCTCCCCGAGGGCGGGAGTCCGGCACGTCCCATACGCGCCGGAACCGGCCGGGCATCAACACGGCGTTGCGGTGGTCGCGGCGGACGGTCGACCGGCCCGGTGATCCCGGCTCGCTCACGGAACGGTCATGGCGCCGTATTGCCGGCCACCCGCTGGTGCCCTGCGACGCCCCCGACGTTCCGGGCCTTCCCCGCGAGTCGTCCCGGCGTGTCTGTGACACGGGGAAGGGATGTTCCCCCTGGTGGCGGCCGTGTCCGGGGGGAACACGCCGGGGCTTCCATCTCTTGCACATGTTGTGGATGCGAGCCTAGGGTCCCCCTACATCTAGTAGTTGCAGAGTTGTAAGCGCGTCCACAGGCTCGTCCCCAGGTTGTCCCGGGCACATCCACCGGATGTCCCCGGGAAGGTCCACAAGACCGATCGAGGGGGCGCTGCCGGCCCGCCCGGCGACCGCCGGGAGGACCCCGTCCCGTTCCGAGGAGGTGCCCTCGTGCGTTGCCCGTTCTGCCACAACGCCGACAGTCGGGTCATCGACTCGCGGGAGACCGACGAGGGCGCAACCACGCGCCGGCGTCGCTCCTGCTCCAAGTGCGGTCGCCGGTTCACCACCGTCGAGGAGGCGGTGCTCGCCGTCGTCAAGCGCAGCGGGGTGAGCGAGCCGTTCAACCGTTCGAAGGTGGTCGCCGGCGTGCGGAGGGCCTGCCAGGGCCGCCCGGTCGCCGAGGACCAGCTTCAGCTCCTCGCGCAGCAGGTCGAGGACGCCGTTCGCGCCACCGGTGCGGCCGAGGTCCCGAGCAACGAGGTCGGCCTGGCCATCCTCCGGCCACTGCGCGAGCTCGACGAGGTCGCCTACCTGCGCTTCGCCAGTGTCTACCGCGCCTTCACGTCGCTCGAGGACTTCGAGAACGAGATCACCGAGCTACGGGCACGCCACCTCAGCGGGGGGACCCCGCCGCTGCCGGGCATGCAGGACACCCCACCGCTCGTGCGCCGACGCGGTGCTGCGCGCGGTCCGGCCGCCACCGGCGCCGGTGCCGCCGGCAGCTGAGAACTGTCACTACCAACCGCTACAACACAACCAGTGCAGGACCACAAGCGGCTCTTCCCCAGCCGCCGAGTCACGACACCAAGGAGAGCTCCGTGACCGAAACCGAGGATCGCTTGTCAGGCCGTACGCGTCGTGCCACGAAGGTGCCGACGCGGGGGAAGGGCCTGAAGATCAAGCGCGTCTTCACCACCGCCGGTGTGCACCCCTACGACGAGGTCGCCTGGGAACGCCGCGACGTCGTCATGACCAACTGGCGGGACGGCTCGATCAACTTCGATCAGCGCGGTGTGGAGTTCCCTGCCGAGTGGAGCATCAACGCCACCAACATCGTCACCACGAAGTACTTCCGCGGGGCGGTCGGTCAGCCGCAGCGGGAGACCAGCCTGCGTCAGCTCATCGACCGGGTGGTGCTCACCTACGGCGCTGCCGGCCGCGAGCACGGCTACTTCGCCGGCGAGGGCGACGCCGAGATCTTCGAGCACGAGCTCACCTGGATGCTGCTCCACCAGGTGTTCAGCTTCAACAGCCCCGTGTGGTTCAACGTCGGCACCAGCGCTCCGCAGCAGGTCAGCGCCTGCTTCATCCTGGCCGTCGACGACCAGATGGACTCGATCCTGAACTGGTACCGCGAAGAGGGACTGATCTTCAAGGGCGGCTCCGGTGCCGGCCTGAACCTGTCCCGCATCCGCTCCTCGAAGGAGCTGCTCTCCTCGGGCGGCACCGCCTCTGGCCCGGTCAGCTTCATGCGTGGCGCCGACGCCTCGGCCGGCACCATCAAGTCCGGTGGCGCCACCCGCCGTGCGGCCAAGATGGTCGTCCTCGACATCGACCACCCGGACATCGAGGAGTTCATCGAGACCAAGGCGCGCGAGGAGAACAAGATCCGAGCCCTGCGCGACGCCGGGTACGACATGGACCTCGGCGGCAAGGACATCACCAGCGTCCAGTACCAGAACGCCAACAACTCCGTGCGCGTCTCCGACGAGTTCATGCGCGCGGTGGAGGAGGGCAGCGAATTCGGTCTCCGGGCCCGCCTCGACGGCTCGGTGATCGAGACCGTCGACGCGAAGACCCTCTTCCGCAAGGTCACCCAGGCCGCGTGGGAGTGCGCCGACCCGGGCATCCAGTACGACGACACGATCAACGACTGGCACACCAACCCCGAGACGGGCCGGATCAACGCGTCCAACCCCTGCTCGGAGTACATGAGCCTGGACAACAGCTCGTGCAACCTGGCGTCGCTGAATCTTCTGAAGTTCCTCAAGGACGACGGCACGTTCGACTCGAAGAACTTCGTGAAGTCCGTCGAACTGGTCATCACCGCGATGGACATCTCCATCTGCTTCGCCGACTTCCCGACCGACCCGATCGGCGAGACCACGCGGGCCTACCGCCAGCTGGGCATCGGCTACGCCAACCTGGGCGCGCTGCTCATGGCCACCGGTCACGCCTACGACTCGCGGGGCGGGCAGAGCCTCGCCGCGGCCATCACCTCGCTGATGACCGGCACCGCGTACCGCCGCTCGGCCGAGCTGGCCGGGATCGTCGGCCCGTACGACGGCTTCGCCCGAAACGCCTCGGCTCACGCCCGGGTCATGCGCAAGCACGCGGCGGCCAACGACGCGATCCGTCCCGTCGGTGCCGACGACGCGGACGTGCTCAGGGCCGCCACCGCGCAGTGGCAGGAGTGCCTGCAGATCGGCGCCGACAACGGCTGGCGAAACGCGCAGGCCTCGGTGTTGGCCCCCACCGGCACGATCGGGTTCATGATGGACTGCGACACGACCGGCATCGAGCCGGACTTCTCGCTGGTCAAGTTCAAGAAGCTGGTCGGCGGCGGCTCCATGCAGATCGTCAACCAGACGGTGCCTCGCGCGCTCAGGAGCCTGGGCTACCAGGAGGAGCAGATCGAGGCGATCGTCGAGTACATCGCCGAGCACGGCCACGTCGTCAACGCCCCCACCCTGCGTCCCGAGCACTACGAGGTCTTCGACTGCGCCATGGGGGAGCGGGCCATCTCTCCGATGGGCCACGTCCGGATGATGGCGGCGGTCCAGCCGTTCGTCTCCGGCGCCATCAGCAAGACGGTCAACATGCCGGAGTCGGCGACCATCGAGGACGTCGAGAAGATCTACTTCGAGGGCTGGAAGCTCGGCCTCAAGGCGCTGGCGATCTACCGCGACAACTGCAAGGTCGGTCAGCCGCTGTCCGGTGGCAAGGGCAAGAACGAGGGGACCAAGGCCGAGACCCCGGTCGAGACCGCCGCTCCGGCCGCGATGTCGCACCCGGTCCGCAAGCGCCTGCCCAAGAAGCGGACGAGCGTAACGACGTCGTTCAGCGTGGCCGGAGCCGAGGGCTACATGACCGCCGGCATGTATGAGGACGGCAACCTCGGTGAGGTGTTCCTCAAACTCGGCAAGCAAGGATCGACGCTGGCCGGGGTCATGGATGCCTTCTCGATCTCGCTGTCGATCGCGCTGCAGCACGGTGTGCCCCTGGAGACCTACATCCAGAAGTTCACCAACATGCGCTTCGAGCCGGCCGGCATGACCGACGACCCGGACATCCGGATCGCCCAGTCGGTGATGGACTACATCTTCCGTCGCCTGGCGCTGGACCACCTGCCCGTCGACAAGCGGGCCAACCTCGGCATCTTCACCGCCGAGGAGCGGGCCGCGCAGGTCGCCGGCTACGGCACCTCGGCCTCGACCCCCGCGGTCATCGAGGAGGAGGAGGTCGACCTGGAGCAGCTGCGCAACTCCGCGCCGATCGAGACCGCCAAGGTGGCCGAGAAGGTCACCCCGGAGGGCCCGAAGTCGGTCAAGGAGTCGCACTCCTCGGCCGAACTGCTCGAGCTGGTGACCGGTACCGCCACCGACGCGCCGCTGTGCATGACGTGCGGCACGAAGATGCGCCCGGCCGGCAGCTGCTACGTCTGCGAGGGCTGCGGCTCCACCAGCGGCTGCAGCTGATGGCGAGGCTTGCCGGGATGTCAGCGGATCCTCGCCCGATGTCCCGGCGGGCTAGCCGAGATGTCAGCGCGGGTTGCGCTGACATTCCTTGACGAACTGGCCAGCCTCCTGGGTGTGGCAATCTGCCCAGGCCGCCCCGGCCCTCTTCGGAGGGTCGGGGTGGGTGGCGGTCGACTTCGTCAACGTGCCGAGCTGGGTGGTCGCGCGGGATGTGCCGGTGCCGACCTCCCGAGGCGACGTGACCGTGACGGTTACCTACGAGGGGCGATCTACGCGCCCTCGCCGGCCGCGCAGCTCCGCTTGTCCGTGACTCCGGAGCACCTGGGCGACCTGATCGCTCTGGGCCGCGAGGTCAAGTGGGCGCTGGCCGGCTCCGAGCACGCGCGGCTGCCGGCCGGCACCGTGCTGCGGCACGACTCGATCGTCGGCAGCACCTTCACCGGGACCGTGCTCGGCTCCGTCTATGCCGGCGGGCACCGCGCGTTGCTCCCTCAGGTGACGGGTATGACGTACCGCACCGGGGAGCACCGCTTCGTCGTCGACCCGCACGACCCGCTGGTCCCCTGGTTCGTCCTGCGATGAGGTACCTCGACGCGGACGCCGTCGCCGCCCTTGGTCCCGCCGGCGCGGTCCGGGCCATCACCGAGGCCCTGCGCGGCGGGCTCGACCCCGCCACCGACCCACCTCGGGCGGCGGTCGGCCTGTCTCGCGGCCAGTTCCTGCTCATGCCGTCGGAGACTCCGACCGCGGCCGGGGTCAAGGTCGTCACCGTCGCCCCGCACAACCCGCATCGCGGCCTGCCCCGCATCCAGGCCGCGTACCTGCTGTTCGAGCACGAGACCCTCGCGCTGCGTGCGGTGCTCGACGGCGCGGCGCTGACCACGCTCCGCACCCCCGCTGTCTCGGTCGCGGCCGTCCTCCCGCGGCTCCCGGACCGGCCGCTGCGCGTCGCGGTGTTCGGGGCCGGGCCACAGGCCACCGGTCACGTCGCCACGTTGGCCGCCGTCCGGCCGCTGGCCGGCGCCATTCACCTGGTTCGCGACCGGCCACGGGCCCCGCTGGACGCGCTCCGACTCGGCTCCACGGACGCCGACGAGGCGCTGCGCGCCGCGGACGTCGTCGTCTGCGCCACCTCAGCCCGCGTGCCCCTGTTCGACTCGAGCCTGCTCCGGGGGGACGCCGTCGTCGTCGCGGTCGGCTCGCACGAGCCCGACGCTCGCGAGCTCGACGCAGGCCTGCTGGGTCGTGCCACCGTGGTGGTCGAGGACGTCGACACCGCCCTGCGGGAAGCTGGAGACGTCGTGCTCGCAATCGCCGAGGGAACGCTGACCGCCGGCGACCTCGTACCTATGCGCGACCTCGTGACCGGAGCAGTCATCCCGCCGGCCAACCACCCGCTCGTCTTCAAGAGCGTCGGCATGTCCTGGGAGGACCTCGTCGTCGCCGAGGCCGTCCTCGCCGAGGGCGCAGCAGACCACTGAGACACGAGGTCGGACTGCCACTGTCCGACGAGTCTCGCCAGCTGACCCCGCAGGTAACCGAAACCTGGCGGCGCTCGGCCGGGTCTGAGCGTTCCCGGCCCGGCAGGTGGGCAGGGGGAGCTCCGCCCTACGCTGCCCAGATGTTCACCACGCGACCCGAGCTGGCCGGCACCTTCGGCATGGTGGCCTCCACGCACTGGCTGGCGACGGCTGCGGGCATGGCCACCCTGGAGGCCGGCGGCAACGCCTTTGACGCCGCGGTGGCCACCGGCTTCACCCTGCAGGTCGTCGAACCCCATCTCAACGGTCCCGGCGGCGAGGTCCCGCTCATCTTCGCCCGCGGCGACGGAAGTGAGCCCGTCGTCCTGTCCGGGCAGGGAGTCGCGCCCGCCGCGGCGACCATCGACGCGTTCGACGAGCTCGGGCTGGACCTCGTCCCCGGCACGGGCTTGCTGGCGGCCACCGTGCCCGGCGCCGTCCCGACCTGGCTGACCCTGCTGCGCGACCACGGCACCCTGCCGCTGGAGGCCGTCCTCCGGTTCGCCGTCGAGTACGCCGAGAACGGCCACCCTCTGGTCGCCAGGGTCAGCGCCACCGCCGCCTCCGTCGCCGAGCACTTCCGTGCGCACTGGCCCACCTCCGCCGCCACGTGGCTCTCGCCGTCAGGCGAGGCTCCGGCGCCTGGCCAGCGTTTCCGCAACCCCGTGCTCGCCGCCACCTACCGCCGGCTGCTCGACGCCGCCCGCGGTCCGAGCCGCGAGGCGCAGATCGATGCGGCGCTGGCGGCCTGGTCGACCGGCTTCGTCGCCGAGGCCATCGACGTCCACTGCCGGACCGCCGTCATGGACGACTCCGGCCTCGCCCACGCCGGATTCCTGGCCGGAGCCGACCTGGCTGCCTGGACCCCGTCCTACGAGCGACCGGCCACGCTGGACTGGCACGGCTGGACCCTGGCCAAGGCAGGGACGTGGTCGCAGGGTCCCGTACTGCTCCAGGCGCTGGCCATGCTGGACGGCGTCGAGTCGGCGCAGCCCGGACGGCCGTCCGGCGACGCGGGAACCATCGACCCCGACCTGGTGCACGCCAGCGTCGAGGCGATGAAGCTGGCCATGGCCGATCGCGAGGCCTGGTACGGGGACAGCGCCGAGGTGCCGGTCGAGGAGTTGCTGTCGGCCGGCTACGCGGGCGAACGCCGGGCGCTGATCGATGAGCGGGCGAGCACGGAGCTGCGGCCGGGGTCCCCCGGAGGTCGGACCCCTCGGCTGCCCCGCTTCGTCACGGCAGGCGGCCGTGCTCTGCAGTCCGAAGCGCCCGGCACCGGGGAGCCGACGGTCCAGGCCACCGGCACCACCCGGGGCGACACGTGCCACGTCGACGTCGTCGACCGCTGGGGCAACCTGGTCTCGGCCACCCCGTCGGGGGGCTGGCTGCAGAGCTCCCCGACCGTCCCCGAACTCGGCTTCCCGTTGGGCACCCGCGCGCAGATGTTCTGGCTGGAGCCGGGGCTGCCCAACTCCCTCGTGCCGGGCAGACGGCCCCGGACCACCCTCAGTCCCTCGCTGGCCTCCCGCGGCGGCGTTCCGGTGATGGCGTTCGGAACGCCCGGCGGCGACCAGCAGGACCAGTGGCAGCTGTGCTTCTGGCTGCGCCACGCCGTCCTCGGGCTCAACCTGCAGGCGACGATCGACGCGCCGGCCTGGCACACGACGAGCTTCCCCTCCTCCTTCTTCCCCCGCGGCATGACGCCGGGGGAGATGGTCGTGGAGTCCCGCATCGGGGACGACGTCGTCGCGGGCCTGCGCCGCAGGGGACACTCGGTCGTCGTCTCCGACGGCTGGTCGCTCGGCCGTCTGTCCGCGGTGAGCCGCGACCCCGAGACGGGGATCCTGCGCGCGGCCGCGAATGCCCGCGGGATGCAGGGATACGCCGCGGGTCGCTGACCTTCTCGCCCCGACCGACACGCCTGCCGGTCGAGGCGCCGGAGCCGGCTGCCGGTGACCCAGCCTTCCGCGGGTGAGGCAGCACCTGCGGTTCCCCTGGATCGAGGCGCAGTGCTGCCTGTTCGCCGTGCTGTTCTTCCTCGGCCTGGCGCTCGTGCGGCTCGTTCCGATGCCGCTCGACCCGGCCGACGCGCTGCTGCTCTGGTGCCTCGGGTGGCGCTGGTGCTGTGGCTGGTCGCTGAGAGACCGGCCGCGAGGTCGGGGTGATCTTCGGCTTCCACGTCGTTGGGTTGCTGGACAGGGCGGGAGCGGCGTCCCCGGGTCGCGAGGAGAGCCCGAACGGTGCTGCGGGACCGCTAGCCGGGAACCCCGCGGACCGGTTCACCGGGCGGCCCGCTGTCGTCCAGGCTCATGAAGAGCTCGTACCGGTCGGCGCGATACCAGGAGCGGGCGTGCTCCACGGCGTCGCCCCGGCTGTAGGAGACCCTGTCGAACTTGAGCACCGGCCCGGATGCCGGGATGCCCAGGAGCCGCCCCACCTCCTCGCCGGCCAGCCCGGCGCTCACCGTCTGGTCGGCGTGGTCGATGGGCCGTCCGTAGTGCCGGGCGAGGGTGTCGTACAGGGACGCCTGTAGGTCGAGCCGGTCGAGGCCGGGGAGCAGTTCCGCGCTGTACCAGGCGTCGTCGACCGACATCGGTACCCGGTCGGCCAGGCGGAGGCGCCGTACGTGGTGGGCGAGGCCGTGCGGGGGCAGCCCCAGCCGGTCCACGGTGTGGGCAGGCGGCGTCACCCGGGCGGCCGACAGGACCACGGTTGACGGTTCGAGTCCCATGCGGCGCATGTCCTCGTGGAACGAGGCGATGTGCAGCCGGGAGCGGGCCGGCCGGTGTGCGACGAAGGTGCCCTTGCCCTGGGTCCGGACCAGGAGACCTTCGCTCACCAGCTGCCCCAGCGCCTCGCGCACCGTGACCCGGCTGACGCCGTAGTCGGCGCACAGCTGTCGCTCGCTGGGCAGCATGTCGCCCGGCCGCAGCCGGGTGGTCGCGAGTTCGGCCAGGATGGTGCGCAGCTGCTGGTGCTTGGGCACCACGCTGTTCACCAGGTGCAAGGGCTCCGTCATGCGCACACCTCCCTCCTGGTCATCAGTACGGCTGGTGCGGCAGCTTGTGCCGCAGCGTGTAGCGGTAGTAGTCGGCGCGCTCGAGCATCGCCCCTGCGTCCTCGTCGACGACGACCGTCGCATGCGGGTGCAATTGCAGCACCGAGGCCGGGTGGCTGGCGGTCAAGGGGCCTTCGACGGCCGCCGCCACGGCCGCCGCCTTCCCGGACCCGGTGGCGGTCAGGACCAGGTGCTGCGCCCGGCTGATCGTGCCCAGGCCCTGGGTGATCACGTGGTGGGGGACGTCCTCCGGCCGGTCGAAGAAGCGGGCGTTGTCCGAGCGGGTTTGCTCGGTGAGCGTCTTCACGCGGGTGAGCGAGGACAGCGACGAGCCGGGTTCGTTGAACCCGATGTGGCCGTTGGAGCCGATGCCGAGCAGCTGGACCGCCACGGGGTCACCGTCGCGCAGTAGCTGCTCGTACTCCTGCGCAGCGACCAGGGGATCGGGGGAGGAGCCGTCGGGGGAGTGGACGTCGCCGTCGTCGATGTCCAGGTGCGAGGTGAGCTCCCGCCGGATCACCGAGCGGTAGCTCTCCGGATGGCCGGCCGGCAGGCCCACGTACTCGTCGAGCAGGACGGCCCGCACACCGGCGAACGACAGGCCCTCGTGGCGGTGGCGCCGGATCAGCTCCCGGTACGCCAGCACGGGGGAGGACCCCGTGGCCAGCCCGAGGGTGGTGCGGCGTCCCGACGCCGGGCCGGCGAGCGCCGCGGCGAGCGCGTCCGCGACCACCCGCCCGCAGTCCTCCGGAGTGGGGAGGATGACGACCTCCATGTCAGTGCGCCTCCTTGGCGAGAGCCCGACGGGTGTCGTCGGGCAGCGGGACGATCCAGCGACCGGCCCGCAGGACGGCCTGCGGCAGGAGCTCCTGGCCGGTGATGAGCAGGTCGGCCCGCCGCCCGGGGAGGACGTCCCCGACCTCGTCGTCGAGGCCGAGCAGGCGGGCCGGCGTCGACGTGGCCGCCGTCACCGCGTCGGGAAGGGCGACCCCGGCCTCCCGCACGGTGCGTCGGAGCACGTCCAGGAGCCGGGCCGTGCCGCCGGCGATGGCACCGACCGCGCCGGGATCGGTGGCCAGCCGCGCCACCCCACTCACCACGTCTACGGTCATCGGGCCCAGCGGATAGCGGCCGTCCGGCATGCCGGCGGCGGCCATGGCGTCGGTGGTGAGCGCGATCGAGCCGGGTCCCACCAGGGCGAAGACCATCGCCACGGTCTCGTCGGCGAGGTGGACGCCGTCGCCCACCAGCTCCACGACCATGTCCCCGCGCGCTGCGGCGGCCAGACACGCCGCCACCGGCCCGGGGGCGCGGGAGTGCAACGGCGGCATGCCGTTGAACAGATGGGTCGCGCCGAGACGGCGCCCGTCGGCCGCCGCGATGGCGGCTCGCGTCTGCGCCGCCGAGGCGTCGGTGTGGCCGAGGCTCGGCGTGATCCCGGCAGCCGCGAGCACGCCCAGGAGCTCGTCGAACCGAGGGGTCTCGGGCGCCAGCGTGACCGAGCGGATCGCACCCTCCCCGGCCACCACCAGCCGCTGCAGGAGGCCCGGGTCGCCCGGCACGATGGAACGGGGGTCCTGGGCGCCGCAGCGCGCCGCCGAGAGGAACGGCCCCTCCAGGTGGATGCCGGTGAGGCGCCCGGAGGAGACGAGGGGCAGCAGTGCGCGGATCCGCCGCTCCAGGCGGTCAGCCGGTGCCGACACCAGGCTGCCGACCAGCGTGGTGGTGCCGTGGCCCAGGTGGTGGTCGCAGGCGGCCTGCAGGCCGCCCGCGTCGGCCTCCGGGAACCCGGCGCCCGCGCCTCCGTGACAGTGCACGTCGACGAGCCCGGGAAGGATCAGCCGCTCGGGGCTCGGCTCGGGCAGGTCGTCGCCGTGCCAGGACCGGGCCGGTCCGACCCAGGCGATGCGCTCGCCGTCGACGACCACCAGGGCGTCGCCCAGCCGGCGGCCGGCGCTGACCAGGTCTCCCCGCAGCAGGGTGCGCCCGGCTGGTCCGACGGTGGCGTTGGGCACGGTTGCTCGCTCCCGAGGACGGGTCGGACGGGGAAGGTGACGCGGGACCGGCTGCTGCGGCCGCCGGTCCCGCGTCCGCGGGTCAGGTGCTCGAGCCCGGGCGCTCGTCCGGACGGGCAGCGTCGCTCACGGGTGAGGTGCCGGCGGCCGCCTCGGTCCGCGCCTCGTCGGCCAGGGCCGGCTGCCCGGCGTCCGCCGTCTCCTCCTCGCGGCCCGGGGTCCGCAGGTTCCACTTGCGGATCACGAAGCGGAACAGGACGTAGTAGACGACCGCGTAGCCCAACCCGATCGGGATCAGCCACAGCGGCCTGGTCGCCTGCCCGAAGTTGAGCAGGTAGTCGATCGCCCCGGCGGAGAAGGAGAACCCGTCGTGGATGCCGAGGGCGTTGGTCAGCGCCATCGACGTGCCGGTGAGCAGCGCGTGGATGACGTAGAGCGGCCAGGCGACGAACAGGAAGGAGAACTCCAGCGGCTCGGTGATGCCGGTGAGGAACGCGGTCAGCGCCGTGGAGAGCATGATGCCGCCGACGACCTTGCGCTGCGCCGGCCGGGCCTCGTGCCAGATGGCCATCGCTGCGGCCGGGAGCGCGAACATCATGATCGGAAAGAAGCCGGTCATGAAGGTGCCGGCGTCGGGGTCACCGGCGAAGAACCGGTTGAGGTCTCCCTGGACACCGTTGTAGTCGCCGAGGATGAACCACACGACCGAGTTGAGGATGTGGTGCAGGCCGAGCGGGATGAGCAGGCGATTCACCACGCCGAAGATGCCGCCACCGATGACGGTGTTGGCGTTGACCGCCTCGCCGAGTGCTGACAGGGCGCTCTGGAACAGCGGGTACAGCAGAGCCATCAGGACGCCGACCACCATCATGACCACCGCGGTGATGATCGGGACGCTGCGGCGGCCGCCGAAGAAGCCCAGGTAGTCCGGCAGCTTGAGGCGGTAGTACCGCTGCCACAGCATGGCGGCGATCAGGCCGGTGACGATGCCGCCGAGGACGCCGAAGTTGATCGTCGCCGGCTCGCCGGCCGGGGTGGTCTCGCCCTCGAGCACGACGGGGCTCATGGCCTCGAAGACGCCTTCGAGGACCAGGTAGCCGACGACGGCGGCCAGCGCCGTGGAGCCGTCGGCCTTCTTCGCCCAGCCGATGGCGATGCCGACGGCGAAGATCAGCGGGAGGTTGCTGAACAGCGCGCCGCCGGCCGCGGCGATCACGTTGGCGGCCGTCTCGAGCGGGGCGAAGCGGCCGAGCATGTCGGGCTGCCCGAGGCGCAATAGCAGGCCGGCGGCCGGCAGCGCGGCGATCGGCAGCATGAGGCTGCGTCCGAGTCGCTGCAGGCCGGCGAGGCCCACGCGCCTCCTCGGGGTGCCGGCGGCGGCGTCGGCGGTCGGGTTGACGGTCGAACTCATGGGCGGGACCTGCCTCATCGGATCCGGAGCTGAGTGTGTGGAGCGCTGGTCGTGCCGGCGGGCCCGGGCGTTGCCTCGCGCCGTCGTCTGCCGGTAGGGTCCTGTCATGACCAGTGCTGGGACTTTCGTCTCAGTGGGGTAGGAAGTCAATCCGTCAGGTGCGCGTCGTGATCTTCGCGTGACCGTCGCCGGCCGGGATCCCCGGCCGCCAGGGAGGAGCATCCATGTCCAAGGCGAGCGACATCGTGGCCGGCCTGGGTGGCGCGGGGAACATCGTCGAGGTCGAGGGCTGCATCACCCGGCTGCGCACCGAGGTCACCGATCCGGCCAAGGTGGACGAGGCAGCGCTCAAGCGCCTCGGCGCCCATGGCGTGATCGTCGCAGGCACCGTCGTGCAGATCGTCGTCGGCCCGGAGGCGGACTCCCTGGCCGACGACGTCCAGGACCTTCTGTGACGGTGGTCGACGCGCCCCTCCCGGGGCGGGTGCTCGACCTCGCCGACGTGCCCGACCCGGTCTTCGCGGGCCTGGTCGTCGGGGCGGGGCTGGCCATCGAGCCGGCGGACGGCGCCACCGAGCTGGTGGTGTCCTCGCCGGTCGCGGGCCGCGTCGTCAAGGTCCATCCGCACGCCTTCGTCGTCCTCGACAAGTCGGGCGCCGGTGTCCTGGTGCACCTCGGCATCGACACCGTGCGGCTGGAGGGCGAGGGATTCGGTGTGCACGTCGCCGACGGCGACGAGGTGGAGCGCGGCGCCCGCATGATCACCTTCGACCCCACGGCCGTGCGCCGGGCCGGCTACTCGGCCGTCTGCCCGGTGGTCGTGATGCAGTCGTCGGCCGACAGCATCGAACCGTCGGTGGCGGTGGGCAGCACGGTGGCGCACGGGGTGCCGCTGTTCACCTGGTCGCCGCCCGCCGGTTCGTGAGGCGACCGCCCGGCCGCGCTGCCGGGCTCCTGCTCGACCTGGACGGCACCCTGGTGCTCAGCGAGCCGGTGCACCGGCGGACCTGGCGGCACTTCTTCGACGTCTGGGGCGCCGAGGTCACCGACCAGCAGTACGAGCAGAACTTCATGGGACGCCGGGCCCGCGACGTGCTGGCCGCCGTCCCCGGGCCCTGGACCGGGCGGGACCTGCGCGCGATCCAGGCCGAGATGATGGCGCACGCCCAGACGCTGGGGCACGCCGTGGAGACCGTGCCCGGGGCAGCGGAGCTGCTCCGGCGGGGAGGTCGCGCCGGTGTACCCGTCGCCGTGGTCACCAGCGCCGGCCCCGCCTGGGCCGAGCAGGTGCTCGGGCCGGTCCTCGACGTCCGCGAGCTCGTGATGGTGCTGATCACGGCCGAGGACGTCGCCACCGGCAAGCCGTCGCCCGAGGGTTACCGGCGCGGCTGCGAGGGGCTGGGCATCGACCCGGCCGACTGCGCCGGTGTGGAGGACTCCGTGTCCGGGATCCACGCGCTCCTGGCCGCGGGGGTCGGCTCAGTGGTCGGCATCACCACGACGTCGCCGGCCGCGGACCTGCTCGCCGCCGGCGCGCACCGGGCCGTCGCCGATCTGCAGGACCCCTGGCTGGTCGCGCTGGTCGCCGGCGAGGGATGAGCCGGCGGTCAACCGCCCGGGATCCCCGACCGGCGGGGCTGGGAGGATCAGGGCATGGCCTTCTCCGCAGCCGACGACCGCTACGACTCGATGACCTACCGGTGTACCGGCCGCAGCGGCCTGGACCTTCCCGCCATCAGCCTGGGCCTCTGGCACAACTTCGGAGACGACGTGCCCTTCGACCGGCAGCGGGCGATCCTGCGGCGCGCCTTCGACCTCGGCGTCACCCACTTCGACCTGGCCAACAACTACGGCCCGCCGTACGGGTCGGCGGAGACCAACTTCGGCCGGCACCTGGCCGACGACTTCCGGCCCTACCGCGACGAGCTGGTCATCTCGAGCAAGGCCGGCTACGACATGTGGCCCGGTCCCTACGGCCAGGGCGGGGGCGGCCGCAAGTACGTGCTCGCCAGCCTCGACCAGTCGCTGCGGCGGATGGGGCTGGACTACGTCGACATCTTCTACTCCCATCGCCCCGACCCGACGACGCCGCTCGAGGAGACGATGGCCGCTCTCGACACCGCCGTCCGCAGCGGCAGGGCGCTGTACGTCGGCATCTCCTCCTACTCCCCGGAGGACACCGCGCGGGCCGCGGAGATCCTCGCCGACCTGGGTACGCCGCTGCTCATCCACCAGCCCTCGTACTCGATGCTCAACCGCTGGATCGAGACCGAGGGCCTTCTCGACGTCCTCGAGGACGTCGGTGCCGGCTGCATCGCCTTCTCGCCGCTCGCGCAGGGGATGCTCACCGGCAAGTACCTCGACGGCATCCCGGAGGGGTCGCGGGCCAGTCAGGGCAAGTCGCTGTCGACCGAGCTGCTCACGTCGGAGGCACTGGACCGCATCCGCGGGCTGAACGCCATCGCCGAGCAGCGCGGACAGAGCCTCGCCCAGATGGCGCTGGCCTGGGCGCTGCGCGACTCCCGGGTGACCACCGTGCTCATCGGCGCCAGCAACGTCGGTCAGCTCGAGCAGAACATCGGAGCGCTGGGCGATCTGGACTTCGCCGACGACGAGCTGCGGGCGATCGACCAGCACGCCGTCGACACCGGCATCGACCTGTGGCAAGAGCCCCGCACCGCCTGAGCGGCGCCGGGCAGCGGCCTGCATCCGGCCCGACGCCGATGCGGCGAGAGCGGGAGGCCCCGTGACCGAACAGGGCCGCCGCTGGCTGGACGAGCACCGCCACGGCGCCGACCCGGACGAAGCGCTCGCGTTCTTCGACTCGTCGCCGGCCGCCGTCCCGGATCGGCTGACCGGACGGTGGCGGGGCAGTGGGCTGCCCACCGGCTCGCCGCTGGACGGGCTGCTGGAGAGCTACGGCTGGTACGGCAAGGAGTTCATCGACGCCGAGACCGTCCACCCCCTGCTGTTCCGGGACCGGTCGGGGAGGCCGCGACCCGTGGATCCGGCGCTCCTGCCGGTGCGCCTGCTCCGCGAGCATCCCGGGCTGGCGCACAACCGGATGGCCCGGCGGGCGTTCCGCGCGGTGCGACCCTTGCTGGCCACGGAGCAGCCGCGGGCCCGGCTGCGGACGGTGGAGCACCGTGGCGTCGCCACGGCCGCGATGGTCTACGACGCGCTGCCGATCATCGACGTCTTCCGGAGCCCGGGTCCGGACACGCTGCTGGGCTCGATGGATCTGCGCGGGCTGTCCCAGCCGTTCTTCTTCGTGCTGCGGAAGGACGACGTCAGCTGACGGGCACCCCGAGCTCCGCGAGCAGCCCGCGCACCCGGCCCTCGATCTCGTCGCGGATGGGGCGGACCGACTCGACGCCCTTGCCGGCCGGGTCCTCGAGCTGCCAGTCGAGGTAGCGCTTCCCGGGAAAGACGGGGCAGGCATCGCCGCACCCCATGGTGATGACGACGTCGGAGGACTCGACCGCATCGGTGGTGAGCACCTTCGGTCGCTGGTCGGAGATGTCGATGCCGACCTCGGCCATCGCCTCGACGGCGGCCGGGTTCACCTGGTCGCCCGGGACGGAGCCCGCCGATCGGACCTCGACGGCGTCCCCGGCCAGGGAGCGCAGCCAGCCGGCGGCCATCTGGGAACGGCCGGCGTTGTGCACGCAGACGAACAGGACGCTGGGTTGATGGCTCACGAGATCTCCCTCGGAGTCGGTGGGTCGGCGGCCTCGGCCGGGCCGGCGGGATCGTGCGGGACGACGACGGCGTCGGCCTGGTCGGAGACCGTGGGATAGAGCGCCGCCACGACGGCGATCCCGGCCGCCCCGCCGAGGAGCTGCATCAGCAGGAACATCGGGACCGACGCCGGCGCGATGCCGGCGAAGGTGTCCGACAAGGTGCGGGCGACGTCGATCATGGGGTTGGCGAAGCTGGTCGACGAGGACCACCAGTACGCCGCGGTGATGTAGGCGCCGACGGCGAACGGGGCCAGGGCCGTGCGGCCGGCGCGAACGAGCGCGAAGATCAGCACCACCAGGCCGAACGTGGCCAGCGCCTCCGACAGCCACAGCCCGCCGCCCGACCGGCTCGTCGTTGAGATGCTGACCGCGGGCAGGTCGAACATCAGGTTGGCCGCGATCGCGCCGACGGCCCCGCCGGCGAGCTGGGCCGGCACGTAAGCCGCCACCTGGCGATTGGTCACCCCGCCGAAGAACCGGTCGGCCAGGGTGACGACCGGGTTGAAGTGCCCGCCGGACGCCGGCCCGAAGGCGAGGATCAGGGCCACCAGGCCGGCGCCCGTGGCGATGGCGTTCTCCAGCAACTGGAGGCCGACGTCCTCCGGTGAGAGCCGCTGGGCCGCGATCCCCGAACCGATCACGACCGTGACGAGGCCCGCTGAGCCCAGGAACTCAGCCAGCGCCTGCCGGGCGAGGGGAGTCAGCGCCACCGCTGCACCAGAAGCGTGGCGAGCGGTTCCGAGGCGGACGTGGCCGGGTTCATGCCGGGGTCAGCGCGGTGGTGTCGAAGAGGCTGGCCACCGCGGAGAGCGCCGAGGGGCGCACCGCGTAGTAGACCCAGACGCCCCGCTTGTCGCGGTCGAGCAGGCCGGCGGAGTGCAGCACCTTCAGGTGGTGGCTGATCGTGGCCTGGGTCAGCTCGAACGCGTCGTTGAGGTCGCAGACGCACGCCTCGCCCGACGGGCTGGCGGCGATCAGGCTCACCAGGCGGAGCCGCACCGGATCGGCGAGCGCCTTGAGCAGGGGCGCGACCTGCTCGGCCTGCGACGCGGACATGGCGCTGCCGGTGGCCAGTGGCGTGCAGCAGGCGAGACCGGGGTCGCGCGGGATCTTCTCGACGGTGGACATCGCCGTCCATCATAACGATCCAATGATATTGACAAGTGTCTATCTGCACGACATCATGCATCTCGCATCGACGAGCGTCGATGTCCCGACCGGGAGGACTCCCCATGTCCCGCGTCCAACTCGCCCTCCGCGTCGCCGACTTGGAGGCGGCAGTCGACTTCTACTCCCGCCTGTTCGACGCCGTGCCGGCCAAACGCCGCCCGGGGTACGCGAACTTCGCCCTGGCCGAGCCGCCGCTGAAGCTGGTCCTGCTGGAGGGGGAGCCGGGCGAGACCACGCGCATGGATCACCTGGGCGTGGAAGTGGCGTCCACCGACGAAGTCACCACCGCCACCGGTCGGCTGGCCGACGCCGGCCTGGCGACGCGGGTCGAGGAGGACACCACCTGCTGCTACGCGGTGCAGGACAAGGTCTGGGTGACCGGTCCCGGTGGGGAGCCATGGGAGATCTACGTGGTCAAGGGCGACGCCCGCCCGGACCTCGAGGGCCACACCGAAGTGGAGACCGACACCGGCAAGGCGGCCCGGGCCGCCGCGTGCTGCTGAGGAGTTCCGCCGATCCCCCCTAGTGCCCTCCGCTCAGCGCCGGCTGATCTGGTGGGTGATGCTTCGATCGGTGATGGCGGTGTCGTCAGCCAGCAGGAACGCCTTCGACAGGATGACCGACAGCATCCCGCCCTCCTCCTCGAACGGGAGGTAGACCTTCGGGTCCTTCCACTGTCCCCGGCCCGGCACGATGCAGAGGTACTCGTCGTCCGGGGCCATGAGGACGTTGCCCGAGCCGAGGTGGATCCGGTACGTCCGCAGCCGGCCGCGGACCTCGAGGAATCGCTCGGTGAGCGTGCACCGGTGGGCGATCCGCAACCGGGGAACCAGCCGCTCCAGAGCCTCCCGGCGGTTCGCCGCGGCCACCGAGAGCGCCCCGAAGCTCATGGACTGCCAGTAGGTCTCGTGCGGGCGCTCTCCTCGGGTGATCCAGGTGGGGTCGGTCGCGATGGACGTGACCCCCACGAACAGGTCGACGTCCCGCATGGCCTCGGTGAAGATCAGCGGGGGCACCTCGGTCAGCGGTTGTGGCACCCAGACCGTGCCGCCCTGCTGGCGGCAGAACCGGACCTGGTCGGAGCTGGCCAGGAAGGCCATCCCGTCTCCGTCGCCCTCCTCCTCGATGAGATCGAAGAAGAACTCCGCGCGCCATCCGTCGGAGAACCGCTTGGTGACATGCCCTTCGAAGCCGCCGTCCCAGTAGCCCAGCGCATTGCCTGTCCAACCCCTGGTTCGCATGAGGGCCTGCGCCTGCGGCGCGCGCAACACGTGGGCAGCGAAGCGATTGGAGTGGTCGCCTGTCTCGATCTCGGCGTCGGTCAGGCGGTAGATCTCGCGGAAGGCCTGCTTGAACGGCTGGCGGAGCTCGGCGGCGAGCAGGTGCTGCCGCCAGTCCCGCACCTCGCCGGCCCCCGCGCGGAGCGGGTGCCAGAGCCGGATCTCGCCCTCCGCGAGTAGCGGCGCCCCACTGAGCCCGATGAGGGTTCGGCCGTCGGACAGCCGGCCGGAGCGCCAGGTGTCCCCGTCGCGGACCTCCCACAGCAGCCCGCGGACCAGGCTGGCGACCAGCGGGTGGTCCCGGTAGTGCCGCGCCCAGGCGTCGGCGGTCCACGTCCGCTCCTCGGCCAGGAGCGACTCGACACGAACCCGCTGTGCCGACAGCGTCTTCTTGATCTCCTTGACCTCGGCGCGGAGCTCTGCCAGCCGGCCGGCCGCGCTGGTGCGCAC
>JALYMS010000269.1 GCA_030773535.1 Actinomycetota bacterium
GGCGGCGATGGGGGACCATCGACGGGATGAGCGAGTCGAGCCGGTCCCTGCCCTCCGCTCGGACCTTCTACGAGGAGGTCGGCGGTGCGCCGACCTTCACCCGGCTCGTCGCACGGTTCTACGCCGGTGTGCGGACCGATCCGGTCCTCGCCCCGCTCTACCCCTCCGACGACTGGGAGGGCGCCGAGATCCGGCTCCGCGCGTTCCTCGAGCAGTACTGGGGCGGCCCGACGACCTACTCGCAGCACCGCGGGCACCCCCGCCTGCGGATGCGGCACGCGCCGTTCGCCATCGGTCCCGCCGAGCGCGACGCCTGGCTCAGGCACATGCGGGACGCCGTCGACTCCCTGGAGCTCGCCCCCGCCCAGGACGCGACGCTCTGGGGCTATCTGGAGATGGCGGCCCGCAGCATGCAGAACCGCTTCCCGGCCGAAGCGAGCGGCGACCTCTCCCCCGCCTGAACCGCCGGGGCGACCACCGCCACGGACAGCCCTGACACCCTCGAGGAGCCCGGTGGACCCGGACCCGATCCCTGACCTGCCCGCGCCCGCCGACTGGTGGCGCGACGCGGTCGTCTACCAGATCTACATCCGCAGCTTCGCCGACGGGACCGGTGACGGCGTCGGCGATCTGGGCGGCATCCGGAGCCGGCTGCCCTACCTGGTCGACCTCGGCGTCGACGGCATCTGGATCACGCCGTTCTACCCCTCACCCATGGCCGATCACGGCTACGACGTCGCCGATCCGCGCGACGTGGAGCCGGTCTTCGGCGACCTCGCGGAGTTCGACGCGCTGCTGGGCGAGGCCCATGCGCTCGGGATGCGCGTGGTCGTCGACCTGGTGCCCAACCACACCTCGGACCACCACGCGTGGTTCCGGGCCGCGCTCGAGTCGGCGCCGGGCTCTCCCGAGCGGGCGCGCTATCTCTTCCGCGACGGCCGGGGCCCGGACGGCAAGGAACCACCCAACAACTGGCCCTCGGTCTTCGGCGGGCCGGCCTGGTCCCGCGTGCCCGACGGGCAGTGGTACCTGCACCTGTTCGCACCCGAGCAGCCGGACCTGGACTTCACCAACCCCGAGGTCCTCGCCGACCTCGAGACGACGATGCGGTTCTGGCTGGACCGGGGCGTGGACGGTTTCCGGATCGACGTCGCGCACGGGATGGCCAAGCCCGACGGACTGCCCGACATGCTGCCCATGGCCGACACCGGCCTGCTCGCCGACCACGGCCCCGGGGACCACCGCTTCGACTCCGACGGCGTGCACGCCCTGCACCGCCGGATGCGGACCGTGCTCGACGGCTATCCCGGGCGCATGGCCGTCGGCGAGGTATGGGTGTCGGAGGACGCCCGGCTGGCCCGGTACCTGCGTCCCGACGAGCTCCAGCTCGCCTTCAACTTCAAGCTGCTGACGGCGGACTGGGCGCCCGACGCGCTGCGCGATGCGGTCACCCACTCCCTGGCAACCGTGGCCCAGACCCCGGCACCGGCGTGCTGGGTGCTGTCGAACCACGACCGTCCCCGACACGTGACCCGCTACGGCGGCGGCGAGCTGGGCACCCGGCGGGCGCGGGCGGCGGCGCTCCTCCAGCTTGCGCTGCCCGGCGCGGCGTACTTGTACAACGGCGACGAGCTCGGGTTGCCCGACGTCGACCTGCCTGACGACGTGCTGCAGGACCCCGTGTGGGAGCGGTCGGGGCACACCGAGCGGGGTCGGGACGCCTGCCGCGTGCCGCTCCCGTGGTCGGGCAGCGAGCCCCCGTACGGCTTCTCCTCCGCGCGGGACACCTGGCTGCCCATGCCCGAGGGGTGGTCCGGCCTCACCGCCGAAGCCCAGGCGGGTGACCCGACGTCGATGCAGTCGCTGTACCGATCGGCGCTGGCGCTGCGCCGGTCGTCTGCCTTCTCCGGCGACCTGGAGTGGCTGCCGGCGGCCGCGGGCTGCCTGGCGTTCCGCCGGGCCGGCGGTCTGGCGTGCCTGGTGAACCTCTCCGGAGCGCCGGTGCCCCTTCCCGAGGGCCGGGTGCTACTAGCGAGCGCGGACGTCGACGGCGGAACGCTCCCCCACGACTCGGCGGTGTGGCTGCAGGCATGAGGTGCCCCGGTTCCCCGGAGCAGGCGGGGGCCGCTCGCCGGTGCTCCGGTACTTTCCGGGCGACAAGGGAGCCCGTCCGTGGCTGCCAGCGCCTGCACCCGGGAGAACCGCAGTGAAGACGAAGGACCTCGCCTACATCGCACTGTTCGCCGCGATCACCGCGGTGCTCGGGCTGGTGCCGGCCATCTCGGTTGGTCCGGTGCCGATCACCGCGCAGACCCTCGGCGTGATGCTGGCCGGATCGGTCCTCGGTGCGCGCCGGGGTTTCCTCTCCCAGCTGCTGTTCCTCGTGCTGGTGGCCATCGGACTGCCGCTGCTGGCCAGTGGAACCGGCGGGCTGGCGGTGTTCGCTGGCCCCAGCGCCGGCTACCTGTTCAGCTGGCCGATCGCGGCATTCGTCGTCGGTCTGCTGACCGAGCGGTTCTGGACCCGCTACAACCTGGCCTGGGGCATCCTCGCCAACGTCGTCGGGGGCATCCTCGTCATCTACGCGATCGGCGTGCCGGTGCTCGCCGCCGTCGCCGACCTCTCGCCCCGTGCGGCGATCGTGGCCGGGGCGCTGCCCTTCCTCGTCGGCGACGGGATCAAGGCGGTGCTCGCGGCGGCGATCGCCGTCCAGGTGCGCCGCAGCTACCCGGTGATCGAGCGACCGCAGCGGGCGGCCGCCCTCCCGTGAGGCTCCGGCGGGAGTCTTCCGCGCCGGTCGCGGACCCGGCCCGGGGCGTCGAGCTGCGCGGCGTGGGCCACGTCTATGGCGACCGCGAAGTGCTCGCGGAGCTCGACCTGCACCTGACCGAGCGGCGGATCGGGGTCGTGGGAGCCAACGGGTCGGGGAAGAGTACCTTCGCCCGGCTGCTCAACGGCTTGGTCGTGCCCACGGCAGGCACCGTGCTCGTCGACGGCCTCGACACCCGCACCCACGCGCGCGAGGTACGTCGGCGCGTGGGCTTCGTCTTCCAGGACCCCGACGCCCAGATCGTCCACCCGACCGTCGCCGAGGACGTCGCCTACGGGCTGGAGAACCAGGGCGTGCCACCGGCCGAGCGGGCCGAGCGGGTGGCCGAGGTGCTGCAGCGGTACGGGCTGGCGGGGCACGCCGACCACCCGGCGCACCTGCTGTCGGGTGGGCAGAAGCAGCTCCTCGCCATCGCCGGCGTGCTGGTGATGCGGCCCGCGCGCATCGTCTTCGACGAACCCACCACCCTGCTCGACCTGGTCAACACCCGCCGGGTCGCCGCGGTGATCGACGGCCTGGAGCAGCGGGCCGTCGTCGTCACGCACGACCTCGAGCTGCTGGACGGCTTCGACCGGGTCCTGGTGTTCGACGACGGCCGGGTGGTCGCCGACGACCGGCCGGATAGCGCGGTCGGCGCCTACCGTGCGCTGATGGCCTCCAGGTGACGCTCGCCCTGTACGTGCCGCGGTCCAGCCCCGTGCACCGGATCCCTGCGGGCTGGAAGCTGCTCGCGCTGGCCGCGCTCAGCGTGCTCGTCTTCGCCGTCCCGACGCTGCCGGTGGTGAGCGGTGCGCTGGCCGCCGTCGTCGCCGGAGGGCTGTTCGCGGCGCGGCTGCCGGTGGCCGTGCTCGCCCGTCAGGTCCGCGCGGTGCTGTGGCTGCTGATCGCGATCTTCCTGCTGCACGTCCTGCTGACCGACGTGAGCACGGGCAGCCGAACGGTTCTCCGCCTGCTGACCCTCGTGCTGGCCGCCGCCGTGGTCACCGCGACCACCCGGGTGAGCGCGATGGTCGCCGTCGTCGAGCGGATCTGCGGGCCGCTGCGGTGGTTCGGCGTCCGTCCGGCCCGCATTGGGCTGGTCATTGCGATGGCGCTGCGGTTCATCCCGCTGATCGCCGACCGCGCGGACCGCATCCGCGAGGCGCAGGCCGCGCGCGGCGGCTCGGCGCGCGGTCTGCGGGGCCTGACGACGACGGTGGTGCCGCTGCTGGTCCAGGTGCTGCAACTCGCGCACACCGTCAGCGAAGCGCTGGACGCACGCGGCGCCGACGACGTCCCGTTGCCCCGGGGCGGTGCCCGTGCCCGCTGAGCCCTCGGTGGTCGAGATCTGGCTCACCCAGGCAGCGGCGCAGCCGATGCGCCGGGTGCCGTCGGTCGATGCCGTCGCCGGGGTCGGCCTCGCCGGGGACCGCTACGCCCTGGGCGGTGGCACCTGGGCGCAGTACCCCGACCTGGAGAAGCAGGTGACGCTCATCGACCGGGACGACGTCGCGGCCGTGGCGGCGGAGACCTCGTCGGCCCTCACGCCTGGGGACACCCGCCGGAACCTGGTGACGACGGGCATCGACCTTCCCTCCCTGGTGGGTACCTGGTTCACGGTCGGGGACGCGCTGCTGTTCGGGATGAAGCGCTGTCCGCCGTGCACCCATCTGGAGCGGCTGACCGGCGTCAAGCTCGTCAGGGCCATGGTGCAGCGGGGCGGCATCAACGCCGCGGTGTTCGCCGGCGGCCTGATCACGGAGGGCTCCGCACTGCGCTCCGTGTCCGAGGAGGAGGCTGCGCGCCGCGGCGCCCCGACGGGGGCGAGCCGGCCGGTGCCGCGGACGGTCTGAGACCGGCGTCGGGCGGTCGGTGCGTCGGCGTCAGGCGGCCGGCTCGTCGGTGAAGCGGGCGAGGAACTCCTTCTCCTCCGGCGTGAGTCGACGCGGCCGGTTGAGCGCGAAGTCGAACGGCACCAACATCGTCTGCCCGGTGGCGGCCAGCCGGCCGTGGTCGAAGGCCTCGTAGTGGCATCGGAAGGACGCCGCGCGCACGGACGACACCCAGATCTGGATCTCCAGCGGCTCGGCGTCGTACACGACGGGCCGCTTGTAGGTGATCTCGTTCGAGTGGACGACCAGACCGCGGCGCATGCCGGTCTTCTCGTCGTGCGTGGGGTGTTCGAAGAAGAGGTTCACCCGGGCCATCTCGAAGTAGCCGAGGAAGGCCACGTTGTTGATGTGCTGGTAGGCGTCCATGTCCGACCAGCGCATGGGGACCCGCACGGTGTGCCTCACGGGCGACACCCTGCCGTACGACTTCCGGGAGCGCCGGGCACCCGGGTCGCCGGCCCTACCGTGACCGGCGTGGGAACGGCCTGGGACCTGCAGCTGGCGGGCGTCCTGGAGCTGCCGTCGGGCCGGCGCGTGCGAGGGCGCGGTGTCCGGGACCAGCCGGGAGATCCGCAACCGGAGTTCGGGGTGTACCTGCTCGGCCGGTCCCCGCCGACGCTGCCGTGGGAGAGCCGATGGGTGCGCTGGCGGGACTTCGCGCTGCCGGCCGACCCGGTGGACCTGCGGGCGGCGCTGGAGGTGGCGTGGGAGCGGGCCGCGCACGAGCGCGTGGAGGTCGCCTGCCGCGGCGGTACCGGGCGCACCGGAACGGCGCTTGCCTGCCTGGCGATCCTCGACGGCCTGCCCTCCGACGAGGCGGTGTCGTTCGTGCGCACCCGCTATCGGCGGCGGGCGGTCGAGACGCCGGGGCAGCGAGCGTTCGTTCGCCGGTTCCGGCCGTGAGACACGAGACGAGGAAGGCCGGCCGGAGTGGGTGCTCCGGCCGGCCCTCGTCGTCGCGGCCCAGCCGGCGGGGCGAGTTCGCTCAGTCCCGGGAGAGCTTGCGGTAGGTGGCGCGGTGCGGGCGGGTGGCTTCATGCCCTAGCCGCTCGACCTTGTTCTTCTCGTAGTCGGCGAAGTTGCCCTCGAACCAGAACCACTTCGACTCGCCCTCGTAGGCGAGGATGTGGGTAGCGACGCGGTCGAGGAACCACCGGTCGTGGCTGACCACCACGGCGCAGCCGGGGAACTCCAGCAGCGCGCTCTCCAGGCTGGTGAGGGTCTCGACGTCGAGGTCGTTGGTGGGCTCGTCGAGGAGCAGCAGGTTGCCGCCCTGCTTGAGGGTCAACGCGAGGTTGAGACGGTTCCGCTCACCACCGGACAGGACCCCGGCCGGCTTCTGCTGGTCGGGGCCTTTGAACCCGAAGGCGGCGACGTAGGCGCGCGACGGCATCTCGACATTGCCGACCTTGATGTGGTCCAAGCCGTCGGAGACGACGTGCCACAGCGTCTTCTTCGGGTCGATGCCGGCGCGGTTCTGCTCGACGTAGGACAGCTTGACGGTCTCGCCGACCTTCACTTCGCCGTCGTCGGGCTTCTCCTCGCCGACCAGCATCTTGAACAGCGTCGTCTTGCCGGCCCCGTTGGGACCGACGACACCGACGATGCCGTTGCGCGGCAGGGTGAAGGACAGCTCGTCGATGAGCACCCGGTCGCCGAAACCCTTGGTCAGCTTCCTCGTCTCGACGACGACGCTGCCCAGGCGTGGGCCGGGCGGGATCTGGATCTCCTCGAAGTCCAGCTTGCGGAACTTGTCCGCTTCCGCCGCCATCTCCTCGTACCGGGCCAGGCGGGCCTTGCTCTTGGCCTGGCGCGCCTTGGCGCCCGAGCGCACCCACTCCAGCTCCTCCTTTAGCCGCTTGGCGCGCTTGGCGTCCTTGGCCCCCTCGACCTGCAGGCGGGCGGCCTTGGTCTCGAGGTAGGTGGAGTAGTTGCCCTCGTAGGGGTAGGCGCGGCCCCGGTCGAGCTCGAGGATCCACTCGGCGACGTTGTCGAGGAAGTACCGGTCGTGGGTGACGGCGACGACGGTGCCGGCGTACTTCTCGAGGTGCTGCTCGAGCCAGGCCACGCTCTCGGCATCGAGGTGGTTGGTGGGCTCGTCGAGGAGCAGCAGGTCGGGCGCCTCGAGCAGCAGCTTGCACAACGCGACGCGGCGGCGCTCACCACCGGACAGGACAGTGACGTCTGCGTCCCCCGGCGGACAGCGCAGCGCGTCCATCGCCTGCTCGATGCGGGCATCGAGCTCCCAGCCGTCGGAGTTCTCGATGACCTCCATCAGCTCGCCCTGCTCGGCCAGCAGGGCGTCGAAGTCGGCGTCGGGCTCGCCCATCGCCTCGTTGACCTCGTTGAAGCGGGTCAGCGCGTCACGGAGGGGCTTGACGGCCTCCTCCACGTTGCCGCGCACGTCGAGCGCCTCGTTGAGCGGCGGCTCCTGCAGCAGGATGCCGACCGTCGCGTCGGGCGCCAGGGCCGCGTCGCCGTTGGAGGGCTGCTGCATCCCGGCCATGATCTGGAGGACCGTCGACTTGCCCGCGCCGTTCGGCCCGACCACGCCGATCTTGGCGCCGGGCAGGAAGGACAGGGTGACGTCGTCGAGGATCACCTTGTCGCCGTGCGCCTTGCGCGCGCGGACCATCGTGTAGATGTACTGAGCCACTGGGCTGCCGAGCCTTCCGTCGTCTCGCGAGCGGAGGCGGGGCCGCCGGATCGCGGCCCCACCCCGTGCGTTCTCGCGCCGATCCTCCCAGCCGCCGGCAGCTAGACGCGCGCGGGCTCCGGTGAGAGATCAGGGTCCATCCCCTGCAACAGCGCGTCGTCGGCCTCGTAGTCCCGTCCCCTGACCAGTTCGCCGGAAGTGGACGGGAACTCGGGCTGCTCCGTATCGCCGGTTCCAGGCGAAAGGAGCCCGCCGCCGGTCGAGTCGGCCGCGTCGGAGCTGCGGCCGGTCCGGTCGCGCGTGAACACCGCCCGCCCCTTGCCGAGGTTCGGGCCGACGGCGAACGCCTTGATGCGCGGCTTGCTCCGCGGACCGCCCTCGGACTCCCAGCTGTGCGTGGTGAGCGCGCCGTGGACGATCACCGGATCGCCCTTGCTCACGCTGGCGGAGACGTTGCTGCTGAGGGTGTTCCAGCACTCCACGTCGACCCAGAGGGTGCCGGCGTCGACGAACTGCTCGGTGCGCGCGTCGTAGCGCCGGGCGGTGGAGGCCATGCGGAAGTTCGTGACGGCGCCGCTCTCCAGGCTGACGCGGCGGGGTGAGTCGACGACGTTGCCGACGACGGTGACGATGGTGTCGTTCACGGTGCTCCTCGGGTTCGCTGCGCGGATCGCGCGGCCGGCTCTGTGCCGGTGTGGCGACGACCCTCGCCGCA
>JALYMS010000270.1 GCA_030773535.1 Actinomycetota bacterium
CGGCGGCGGCCGCCGGTGGAAGGGCTCACGCCGTTCTCGGCGAGGATCTCGGCCAGCCGGTTGGCTGATGCCGGCCCCGGCGCTGTAGCGGGCGCCTGCTCGCGCGCCGCCCCGCGGTGCCGGTCGCGGTCGTCGCTCCCCACCGGCGCCGAGGGGACGGCGGGACGGTGGGTCGTCCGCGGCTCCGCCGCGCTGCGCCCCGCATTCCCAGGTCCTTTTCCGGTCCGGCGGCCCAATGGGGGAACCTCGGGCACGGACGACGGAGGCGCCGGAGCATCCAGCTGGGACCGGGCGGCCAGCCACTCCATGGGGGACGGCGGGATCGAGGTCCCGACCGGTGGCGGCACGGGCAGACGCTCGACGAGGGGCCGGCGCACCCCCGGGCCAGGGACCTGCGGCTGGGGGACGGCCGGGGCGTGCCAGAGGGGCGGGGCCGGCGGCTGCGGCGCAGGCAGCGCCATGGGCGGAGGCGCCGGTGGACGGGCGATCGACGCGGGTGCGATCTCCGACATGGTCGTCGGTGGCGGCCCCGGTGGGCGGGCGATCGACGCGGGCGCGATCTCCGACATGGTCGTCGGCAGCGGGCCGGCCGGTTCCCCGGCCGCGTGCCGGGAGCCGGCCTCCGCGACCGGAGCGGCCGGCCAGCCGCTGGTGCCTGGCGGATCCCAAGTGGGGAGCGGCGCGTCCCAGGGCAGCGGCTCGGCGGGCTTCTCCCAGCCGGCGTGCCGCCGGCCGTCCGCCGCGGCGGGCAGCGGCGGTCGTGCACCCGGCGGCTCCACCCGGACCTGCTCGAACTGTTGCGTGCCGCGCGGCTCGTCGAGCCGGATCGCCGGCCAACCCCCGGTGAGCTCCCGCGGCGGGACGTCGTCTGCCCAGCTGCTGCCCCCCCGGGCGCTACCAGGGGCATCGTCCCCACGCCCCGCATCCGCGGGCAGGCGGCTGGCCTGGGTGCGCATGACGATCCGCTCGACCAGCATCTCGCTGGACAGCTGCTCGGTGAGTTCGGCCCGGAGCCGGCCCATGTCCGCCCGCAGGTCGGCCAGCTGGCCGAGGTCCTGGCGCAGCGCCATCAGCGCGGCGACGTCGTCCCGGAGGTCGGCCACCCGCGCGACCTCGTCGCGCAGCCCGGCCAGCGCCGCGATGTCCCCCCGCAGCGCGTCGAGTTCGGTCCGCATGGAGTCCTCGGCCTCGCGGCGCACTTCGTGCTCGAGCTCCAGCTCGTACTCGCGCCGGGCGGCCACCTCGCGGTCCAGCTCGGCCTGGTAGGCCGCCCGCAGCTTGGCCTCTCGGGCCGCGGCCATCACCCGGTCAGTGTCGCGGCGTCCGGCCGCGAAGGTGGCCAGCACGAAGGCCCAGGCCACGCCGATGACAGCGACCTTGAGGATGTGCGGGTTGTCGGTGAGGAGCACCGCGAGCGTCGCCGCGCCGGCCAGGACGAAACCACCGGTCAGGAGAAGGTTGCGGTTCGCGGGTGCGGCGTCGCGAGGAGCGACGACGTCGTCCTCGCGGTAGGGCATGTCCCAAGCGTAGCGGCGCAGTCGGCTCACGCACGGTCAGCAACGACGGCGTCGCGCACTTGTCGTGGGACGGCTGCGAGAGTGGCGCCATGACCTCGGCGCGAATGCGATGAGCCTGACGTTGCTGGACTGGCGGCGCCGGACCGCCGCCCTCTTCGCCTCCGCGCGGGCCGCTGCAGATCCGGAGAGCGGCTGGCGGACCTGGCGGGACGGCCGGGACGAGTTGTTCGCGTCTCATCCCGACTCGCCGTTGGACGAGGCGGCCCGCGCGCGGTTCTCCGGCCTGCCGTTCGCCGGATACGACCCGGCGCTCCGCTTCGAGGCAGTGGTGGAACCGGCTCCTCCCCGACGACTGGAGCTGCCGACCGCCGCCGACGGCGTCGTGCCGCTGCACCGGATGGGCACAGTGGCCCTGGGAAGTTCGGGCAGCGTCGACGTGTGGTGGCTGGGCGGCTACGGCGGCGGGGTGTTCCTCCCGCTCCGCGACGGCACGGCGGGGACCACGACCTACGGCGGCGGCCGCTACCTGCTCGACACGGTGAAGGGCGCCGATCTGGGCGGCGACGGCCGACGGCTCGTGGTCGACCTCAACTTCGCCTACCACCCGTCGTGCACCTACGACCCGCGCTGGTCCTGCCCCCTGGCCCCGGAGGGCAACCGGATCGCCACCCCGGTGGCCGCCGGGGAGCAGTTGCCCCCCGGCGGCTGGTACTGAGCTGCGGGCTCAGCCCTGCGCTACCGGTTCAGCCCTGCGCGAGGGCGCCGTCGGAGCTGAACACCAGGCCGACGGAGATCTCGCCCTGCTGGAGGGCTGCCTTCGTCAGCGGGCCCCCGGCGTCCAGCTCCCGGAAGCTGTCGAACTGGAGCCCGTAGGTCTCCTCCAGACCAGGCTGGCACTGCGCGCGCTCGGGGCACTCGGCCGGACCGCCCAGGATCAGCGAACCGTCACCACAGGCCTCGGCCAGTTCCGTGAGCGTCGTGACCCCCACCTCATCGGCGAACGCCTGGGTGACGGCGAACGCGTTCTGGTCCGCGGCTTCCGACGGCTCGCCGTAGACGAGCCCGAACTCCGCGGCCAGGGGCTCCAGCGCGGTGAGCGTCTCCTGCACGTCGCCGGTGGCCACTCCCTCCGCCTCGGCGCCGTTCAGCTGCCGGTTGATGAAGTCGGTGGAGGTGGCGAGGTACTCGGGGAAGACCTGGATGTCGGTGCCGGCCTGCAGCGCCGCGAGGTAGAGCTCGCGGTTACCCACCTCCACCACCGAGGCGTCGAACCCGGCGGCGGTCAGGACCTCGGCGTAGATGTTGGCCAGGATCGTCGACTCGGTGAAGTTGGCGCCGCCGACGGCGACCGCGCCGCTGCCCTGCTCGAGCCCCTCGGTGACCCCGCTCTCCTCGACCCAGGCGGCCGCGGTCTCCTCGGCGGTCTGGCGCTCGACGTCGACGGCGGCGTTGAGCTCGACGAGCTGCTCGGTGGTGAGCTCCGCCGACACGGCGTCCAGGGCCGGAAGGACCGCCGGGTTGGCCCCCGCGAAGGCGGCGTTGACCGCCGGGATGACGTTGTCGGCGTTCTGCAGGTTCATGTCGTCCTCGAGCACCACCAGCTGGTCCCCGGCCACCGGGGCGCAGGCTTCGCCGGAGGCGCCCCTGGTGGCCTCGGCGTCGCCGCCGGTGCCGGAGGAGCCGGACTCCCCGCAGGCAGCGGTGAGCGCTGCGGCGAGAGCCAGCGGAAGGAGCATTCGAGTACGCGCGCGCATGAGCCCGCCTTCTGTGTCCCGTGCGGCCTTCCGGCCGCGACGCGTGTCTGGCGGGGGAGCCCCGCGGCGACCATCGAACAGGTTCGATTGCTTGTGTGCAATCGATCGCCGCGCCTGTTGCGCTTCCGTTACCGGGAGCGGCAGCTCACAACGGCACGCCCGCTGCCGTCGGCTCCGGAACTCCGGCCGCTGCCGACCGCCGCGCTGACGGGAGCAACGGCACCGTCCTGCGGCCCGGGGTGACCGCCGCCGAGAGCAGGACCAGACCGGCCTCGGTGAGCAGCGCCAGCGCGGCGATGACGATCGCCCCGGCGATGATCAGGCCGTAGTCCTGCTGGCCGAAGCCGAGGTTGATCAGCCGGCCGAGGCCTCCGCCGCCCACGAGGGCCGCCAGCCCGGCGGTGGCCACCACCTGCACCGCCGCCGTACGGATGCCGGTCATCACCAGCGGCAGGGCCAACGGCAGGTCGACGCGGCCGATGACCTGCCCTCGGCTCATGCCCATGCCCCGGGCGGCCTCCCGGACGTCGGCGTCGACCCCGCGGAACCCGACGTAGGTGTTGGTCAGGATCGGCGGCACGGCGAAGACGGCCAGTGCGATCGCGGTGGCGCGGTTGCCGAAGCCGATCGGACTGACGGCGAACAGGGTGAGCAACGCCAGCGTCGGGACGGCACGGCTCACGTTGGACAGGACGACGACGGCGCTGCTCCCCCGCCCGGAGGTGCCGAGCGCGATCCCGACCGGCACCGCCACCACCATCGCCGCGAGCACGGCGACCGCCGAGACGGCCACGTGCTCTCCGAGGAGATCGAGGATGCCGCCGCGACGGGTCCAGTTGAACGGGTCGTTGAGGTAGACGATCGCGTCGGAGAAGCCGGTCACGACCGCACCGCCCGGGTCCACGGCGTCAGCAACCGCTCGACGCCGGCGAGCAGCACGTCAGCGGTCAGTGCCAGCAGCACGCACCCGACCGCGCCGGTGACGATCTCGGCCCGGTAGAAGTTGGCGTTGAAGCCACCGGTGATCAGCTGACCCAGCCCACCGTGCCCGACCAGCACGCCCACCGTGGTCAGGGCCACGGTCGAGACGGTGGCGATGCGCAGGCCCGCCATGAACGCCGGCAGTGCCAACGGCAGGTCGATCGACCAGAACAGCCTCAGCGGGCTGTAGCCCATGCCGCGGGCCGCCTCCCGCACGTCCGCGGGCACACCCTGCAGTCCGGCGAGGAAGTTGCGCACCAGGATGACCAGCGAGTAGGCGACCAGGCCGATCAGCACCGTGGTCGCCGACAGGCCGGTGAACGGGAAGATGAACGCGAACATCGCCAGCGACGGGATGGTGTACACCAGCGTCGACACGGCGAGGACCGGTCCGGCCAGCAGCCGGGTACGCCGCGCCAGGAGCGCCAGCGGCAACGCGATCGCGGCTCCGATGACCACCGCGGCGGCGGTCAGCCTGACGTGCTCGCCGAGGTACCCCACAATGGTGCCCCAGTTCTCCCCGACGTAGGAACCGTCGAACCACGGGTTCGGCGCCTCGTCAGCCGCGAGCCTGTCCACCGCCAGCGCCGCACCCGTACCTGCGCTCACCGGGCGCTTCCCAGGAGGACCACCCCGTGGACGCTACTGCGCAGGCGCGAGGCCCGGCGACCCCGCCGCGCAACCCCGGCAGCGCGGCCGAGATCCGGCTGGAGCGGGTCAGCAAGGTCTACACGGACGGCACGGTGGGCGTGGCCGAGCTGGACCTCACCTTCGCGGCCGGGGAGCTGACGGTGCTGGTCGGTCCGTCAGGGTGCGGCAAGACCACCACGATGAAGATGATCAACCGGATCATCGAGCCCACGACCGGGCGGATCCTGCTCGACGGCGAGGACGTGACGCGAGCCGATCCCGACCAACTCCGGCGTCGCATCGGCTACGTCATCCAGAGCGTGGGTCTCTTCCCGCACCAGACGGTCCGCACCAACGTCGGCACCGTTCCGCGGCTGCTCGGCTGGGACAAGGCGCGGATCCGCGACCGGGTCGACGAGCTCCTCGGCATCGTCGGACTGGACCCGGGCGTCCACGGGAACCGTTACCCGGCGCAGCTCTCGGGAGGGCAGCGGCAGCGAGCCGGGGTCGCCCGGGCTCTGGCCGCGGACCCCGCCGTCCTGCTCATGGACGAGCCGTTCTCCGCCGTGGACCCCGTGGTGCGCGAGCGGCTGCAATCGGAGTTCCTGCGGCTGCAGGAGACGGTGCGCAAGACGATCGTCTTCGTGACCCACGACATCGAGGAAGCCGTGCGCATCGGCGACCGGATCGCCGTCATGAGCGCCGGCGGCAGGGTCGAGCAGTTCGCCAGCCCGGCCGAGCTGCTGGGCAAGCCGGCCAACTCCTTCGTCGCGGACTTCGTCGGTGCCGATCGGGGGCTCAAGCGACTTGCCGTGACCGGTATCGACGCCGCCGATCTGGAGCGCCCGCCCGTCGTGCACGTGGCAGACGGCCTCGCCGACGCGCGGTCGGCGATGGAACGGGGCGGCGCGCGCTGGGCCGTCGTCCTCGACGAGGCGGGGAACCTGCACGGCTGGCTGTCCGCCGAGCGGGCGGCCGGGGCCGGGACGGTGGGCTCAGCCGCCCGGCGCATGGAGGCCTGGGTTCCGGTCGGCGCCTCGCTCAAGACGGCCTTCGCCACCATGCTGCAGCACGAGGCGGGCTGGGTTGCGGTCCTCGACGGCGACCGCTTCCTGGGGGTCCTCACCCCCGAGTCCCTGCACGCGGCCCTGCGCCGCTCCGTGGAGGGCACCGTCCCGGAAGTCGCCGGTGCGAGCAAAAGTTGAGAACGTCCCATCACGAGTTGATCAACGTCGTCTGGTGCCAGCCACCGGCGTGTCGGACCGCCATTCGCCGATGATCAGTATGGGGTTGGCCGCTACGCGCTGATGCCCTCGCCGGGGTCGCGGTCCTCCGGTGGAAGGCGGCAGACCGATTCGAGCCAGAGGGCGGCGGCCACGAGGGCGGCCGCACAGCCGACGCCGATGACCGCTGTTCCCGCATCGCCCCCGGCCGCCTGCAGCCGTCCGAGCGCCGCCCCCACGTGGACCAGCACCCCCGCCCAGATCCCGGCGAACCCGGCGCCGACCCAGGCGCTGGCCTGCGCCAGCACGGCCAGCCGGGCCACCATCATCGGCTCGACCGGACGGATCTGCGCGGCGCCGGGCGCCCGGGGAGCGGGGGTGGAACCGGTACGGGCCCGCCGTATCGCCGCGAGACGCTCGCGGAGGGTGCGGGCTCCCAGCGCCTCGGCGAGGGCGAGCACCGCGATCGGCGCGGGCAGCCACCAGTCCAGCGGCGGCAGCTGCCCGTAGAAGGCGCGCACGAGCAGCCACGAGGCCACTGCCAGACCGACGGCGAGGACGGCGAGATCGCGCCGGCGCACCGGAGTCAATGGAGGTGGTCCCATCGCTTCACGGCGGCCACGTCCTCCGGCGGGAGCGCGGCGAGGAGGTCGGCGACCCGTCCGCGCCCGGCCAGGACCGCGCGGGGGTCCAGCGTCAGCCAGGGCACCAGCACGAACGCGCGCTCGTGGGCACGAGGGTGGGGCAGCGTGAGCGCCGGATCGTCGGAGAGCACGGGCTCCCCGTCGTCCCCGGTGACCGTGACGACGTCGACGTCGAGGGTGCGCGGGCCGAACCGCACCTCCCGGCTGCGTCCCGCGGCCTGTTCCAGCTCGTGCGCCCGAGCCAGCCAGCCGGCGGCGTCCCGCGGGCCGCGCACCACGGCGATCGCGTTCAGGTAGGCCGGCTGCTCGACGGGCCCCCACGGCGGGCTCTCGTAGAGGGTGGACCGGGCCACGAGTCCGTCGGGCTTGAGCGCCTCGATGGCCGTGCGCAGCGCACCGGCTCGGTCTCCAAGGTTCGCCCCCAGCGACAGGACCGCACGGGTCATCCGCGGCGCTCCCGCCGGATGGTGACGGTGACGTCGCCGAAGGGCACGCCGAGGTCGGCCTCGGGCTTGTGCACGGTCACCTCGACCGCGTCGACCAGTTGGTAGGCGAGGCAGACGTCGGCGAGCCGCTGCGCGAGCGTCTCCAGCAGGTCGACGGGCTCGCCGGAGAGGACGGAGTGCAGCCGCTGCGCCAGCTCGGCGTAGTTGACGGTCCGCTGCAGCTCGTCGGTCTCGGCCGCGGGACGGGTGTCGACCTCGAGAACGGCGTCGCAGGAGAACGTCTGCCCCTGGCGGCGCTCGGAGGCGTAGACGCCGTGGTGGCCGTAGGCGCGGAGCGCCCGGACGGCGATGCGGTCGGGGGTCGACGGGCGGGGGGCGGGGTCATCCACGGCGTGTTCCTCTGGCGGCCCGTACGGCTTCGACGGTGCGGACGGCGTCCACCGACGCGGCGGCGTCGTGCACCCGCACGCCCCACACGCCCGCCTCGGCGGCCAGGACCGCGGTGGCCAGCGACGCGGCGTCCCGCTCCTCGGCGGGCCGGACCGCGCCGTCGGCTCCGGCCAGCAGCCGGCCGAGGAAGCTCTTGCGCGAGGTGCCGAGCAGCACGGGCAGGCCCAGCCCGATCAGCCGGTCCAGGCCGCCGAGCAGCGCCCAGTTGTGGTCGGCGTTCTTCGCGAAGCCGATACCGGGGTCGAGTACGAGCTGCTCGGGAGCCACACCGGCGGCCACGACGTCCTCCACCCGGGCGGTGAGCTCGGCGCAGACCTCCGTGACCACGTCGCCGTACCGGGCCGCGGCGTACATCTCCCGGCTGTGGCCCCGCCAGTGCATCAGGACCCACGGCACACCGGCATCGGCGACGAGCTCGGCCATGCGGGCGTCGGCGAGTCCGCCACTGACGTCGTTGACCAGACTCGCGCCCGCCGCGATCGCCGACTCCGCCACCTCGGCACGGGTGGTGTCCACGCTGATGCGGACGCCTGCCGCGGACAGCTCCCGGATGACCGGGAGGACCCGGCGACACTCCTCGGCGGCGTCCACGCGGTCGGCACCGGGCCGGGTGGACTCCCCGCCCACGTCGACGAAGTCGGCGCCGGCCGCGTGCATCTGCAGCCCGTGCGCGACCGCCGGGTCCGTGTCGGCGAAGCAGCCACCGTCGGAGAACGAATCGGGGGTCACGTTCAGGACACCCATCACCACGCACCGGTCGGGACGCGGTAGAGCCTCACCCATGGCGGGGCTCACCGCCCGAGGACGAGGCTCATCGCCTCGGCACGCGTGGCCGGGTTGTCGCGGAAGATGCCGCGGACCGCGGAGGTCACCGTCGTCGCGCCGGGCTTGCGGATGCCGCGCATCGCCATGCACAGGTGCTCCGCCTCGAGGACGACCAGGACGCCGCGGGGCTTGAGGACGTCGGCCAGTGCGTCCGCGATCTGGCTGGTCATCCGCTCCTGCACCTGCGGGCGCCGGGCGTAGACCTCGACCAGCCGGGCAAGCTTCGACAGCCCCGTCACCCGGCCGTCCTCGCCCGGGATGTAGCCGACGTGCGCCTTCCCGTGGAAGGGCACCAGGTGGTGCTCGCAGGTCGAGTACATCGGGATGTCCCTGACCAGCACCAGTTCGTCGTGGTCCTCGGCGAACGTGGTCGCCAGGACGTCGTAGGGGTCCTGCCAGAGGCCGGCGAAGGTCTCGGCGTAGGCCCGCGCCACGCGCTCCGGGGTGTCCTGCAGGCCCGGCCGGTCGGGGTCCTCGCCCACCGCGAGCAGCAGTTCCCGGACGGCGGCGGCCGCGCGCGGGAGATCGACCCGGCCGGCTGCCGCACCGTGCCCCAGCGACTCGGCCGGGACGTCGGTCATCGCGGCGCCGGCGCCCCGACGTCCCCGACGGGGGTGGCCCCGTCGTGGGAGTGCGCGCCGCCGTTCTGGCCCGCTCGTTCGGCCGGGGTCAGCACCGGCGGCTGGTCCGACGGCGTCCGCTTGCCGAACCCGTTGTAGGGCGCGAGGGAGGGCCGCTTGGTGACCGGTGCGCAGATGCGCGCCATGTCCTCCTTGGACAAGGTCTCCTTCTCGATCAGCTCCAGCACCAGCTGGTCGAGGACCGGCCGGTACTCGACCAGGATCTCCCACGCCTCGTCGTGCGCGGCCTCGATCAGCGCGCGCACCTCGGAGTCGATGTCGGCGGCGACTGCCTCGGAGTAGTCGGCGCGTGAGCCCATGTCGCGGCCCAGGAACGGCTCGGCGTCGTCCCGCCCGTACTTCACCGCACCCAGCTTGGCGCTCATGCCGTACTGGGTGACCATCGCCTTGGCCATGGACGTGGCCTTCTCGATGTCGTTGCCCGCGCCGGTGGTCGGCTCGTGGAAGACCAGTTCCTCCGCCGCCCGTCCACCGAGGGCGTAGGCCAGGGTGTCGATCATCTCCGACCGCGTCTGGGTGTACTTGTCCTCGGTCGGCAGCACCAGCGTGTGCCCGAGCGAGCGGCCGCGCGGCAGGATCGTCACCTTGTGCACCGGGTCCAGGTTGGGCAGCGCGTGCGCGACCAGCGCGTGCCCGCCCTCGTGGTAGGCGGTGACCTTCTTCTCCTTCTCGCTCATCGCCCGGGTCTTGCGCTCGGGACCGGCGATGACGCGGTCGATCGCCTCCTCGAGGGTGGCGTCGTCGATCAGCAAGCGGTTGTTCCGCGCGGTGAGCAGCGCCGCCTCGTTGAGGACGTTCGCGAGGTCGGCGCCGGTGAAACCGGGCGTCCGGCGGGCCATGGTCTCGAGGTCGACGTCGGGCGCGAGCGGCTTGCCCTTGGCGTGCACGGAGAGGATCGCCTTGCGGCCCAGCAGGTCAGGCCGGTCGACGGCGATCTGCCGGTCGAACCGACCGGGTCGCAGCAGCGCGGGGTCGAGGATGTCCGGCCGGTTCGTGGCGGCGATGAGGATGACGCCGCCCTTCACGTCGAAGCCGTCCATCTCGACCAGCATCTGATTGAGGGTCTGCTCGCGCTCGTCGTGCCCGCCGCCCATGCCGGCACCGCGGTGACGGCCGACGGCGTCGATCTCGTCGATGAAGATGATCGCCGGGGCGTTGTTCTTGGCCTGCTCGAAGAGGTCCCGCACCCGGCTGGCGCCGACGCCGACGAACATCTCGACGAAGTCCGATCCGGAGATGGAGAAGAAGGGCACCCCGGCCTCGCCGGCGACGGCGCGGGCGAGCAGGGTCTTGCCGGTCCCGGGCGGGCCGAACAGCAGCACGCCCTTGGGGATCTTGGCGCCGACGGCCTGGAACTTCACCGGGTTCTGCAGGAAGTCCTTGATCTCGTGGAGTTCCTCGACGGCCTCGTCGGCGCCGGCGACGTCGGCGAAAGTGGTCTTCGGGGTGTCCTTGCTGACCGCCTTGGCCTTCGACTTGCCGAAGGCCATGACGCCGCGGCCGCCACCCTGCATGGAGTTGAACAGCCAGAACAGCAGGAGCAGCAGGATCACGAACGGCAGGAAGCTGATCAGCACGCTGACGAGCAGGCTCTGCTGTGTGACGTTCGTGTCGAAGTCGACGCGGTCAGCACCCTCGGCATTGCCCGCGACGAGGTCGAAGACGTCCTCAGCGGCGCCGAGCGGGAACGAGGCGGTGACCTGGCTGCTGCCCTCGACCTCGTCGCGCAGCTCGAGATCGAGGGTCTGTTCCTTGTCGTTGATCGTCGCGGACTCGACGTTGCCCTGTTCGAACTGCTCGAGCGCCGTGGAGGTGGAGACCTCCTGGTAGGCGCCGTTGCCGCTGAGGAACGTGGACGACAGGAGGGCCACCAGGACGACGAGCGCGACCCAGAACCACACCGAGCGGAAGATCTTCTTTCGTTCCATACACCGATGCCGGGCGCCGGAGACCGGCTGGCCCGTCGACCCTCCTGATCGTCCGGGGACGCCGCCTGCGCCCGGGCAGGAACCCCAGCGCCGGGGACGGCGTCGTCGGACTCGACGGTACACCGGGGACCTTGGGGATCTGCTGCTCACGAGCCGCAGCTGACCCTTGCTGGGTGGCCCGGTCACGGGGGCCGGAGGCTTCCCGACATCGCATCGTCGGCCTGCCGGCCGACACCGCGGCCAGGTGCGTCCCCCCGCCTCGTGGAGCCGCTGCGTCGCCGGCTGCGCGGGACTGTGAGGCTGGCGTAGCCGGCTCATCGGGGTTCCTCCGGGCCCCACTCGCCACGACCGATCGATCAGTCAGGCATAGACCTGGGGCTTGAGGGTCGCGATGTAGGGCAGGTCGCGGTAGCGCTCGGCGTAGTCGAGGCCGTAGCCGATGACGAACTCGTTGGGGATGTCGAACCCGACGTACTTCACCGGTACCTCGACCTTGATCGCGTCGGGCTTGCGCAGCAGGGCGCACACCTCGAGCGATGCCGGCGAGCGGCCGCCGAGGTTCTTGAGCAGCCAGGACAGCGTCAGGCCGGAGTCGATGATGTCCTCGAGGACCAGCACGTGCTTGCCGGTGATGTCGCGGTCGAGGTCCTTGAGGATGCGCACCACTCCGGAGGAACTGGTGGCCGAGCCGTAGCTGGAGACGGCCATGAACTCCATCTGCGTGGGCAGCTGCAGTGCCCGCGCGAAGTCGCTCATGAAGAGGACTGCCCCCTTCAGCACGCCGACGAGCAGGACCTCCTTGCCGGCGTAGTCGCGGGCGACCTGCTCGGCGAGCCGGCCGATCTTCGCCTGGATCTCGGCTTCGCTGAGCAGGACGTGGTCGATGTCCGGCCCGTACCCGTGGTCGGGACCCAGCCCCGCCGGACCGCTCGCAGGCTCACTCACGCGTACGGCTCCTCGAGTTCGTCGGTCGGTACTGGACGGCCGCCCCGGTCCTCGGGGGGAAGGAGGGCCAGCCTGCCAGACGCCCGGACGACGCCCGCGCCACCCGGCAGGTCGACCGGGCCCTGCCCTCGCCAGTGGACGACGAGCGCCTCCACCGATCCAAGGTGGACGGCCTGCAGGTTCCGCACGCCGGCGGCGGACAGCCAGCCGCGCAGCACCCGCCGGCGCAGCGCCGCAGGAAGCGCGGCAAGGGGACCGGTGGGCAGCCCGTCGTCGGCGTCCCCGGCGAGGGCTGCCAGTTCCAGGTCGGCGAGGTCGTCGAGGGCGTCGAGGTCCTCGCGCAGCATCCGGGCCGTGCGGGCCAGCGCCGGCGCCACGCCCCGCCCGAGAACCTCCTCGAGCAGCGGCAGCACCTCGCGGCGCAGTCGCACCCGGGTGTAGGCCGGATCCTCATTCCAGGGGTCTTCCCACACCGGCAGCCCCTGCGCCGCGCAGGCCTGGCGGGTGGTCGCCCGGCGGACGCCGAGCAGGGGCCGCCAGAACGGCGGACGGTGCTCGACCATCCCCGCGACCGACCGTGGTCCCGACCCGCGGCCCAGACCGAGCAGGACGGTCTCCGCCTGGTCGTCCAGCGTGTGCCCCAGCGCGATCCGGGCGCCGGAATCCGCGGCCGCTGCGGTGAGGACGCCGTAGCGGGCGGACCGGGCTGCGCCCTCCGGGCCGCCGTCGGTGCCCACCGACACGTTCAGGACGACGACCGGGTCGAGCTGCAGGTCGCGCAGGAGGGCTGCGGTCCGTTCGGCGCGCTCGGCGGAACCAGGCTGGAGACCGTGGTCGACGGTCACCCCGCCGACCCGGACCCCGGCGTCCCGCGCCTCGAAGGCGAGCGCGGCCGCCAGGGCCACGGAGTCGGCTCCTCCGCTGCAGGCCGCGAGCACCGGCTCCGGCGAGGCGCGCAGACCGGGGCGGACGGCGGACCGCAGCACCGCGACGGCGCGCGGCGGGCCGGCCATGCCGTTCCGCCCGCTGTCAGGCAGGGAGGGCCGTGCGGCCGAGCACCCGCTCCACCCAGAGCGCCGGAGCCGTGAGCTCCTCGATCCGAGGCAGGTTCGCCGGGCCCTCCCAGACGCGGTTGAAGCCCTCCATGCCGACCAGGTCGATGACCCCGCCGACGAAGACCCGCCCCTCGGCGTACTGCTTCATCTTCTGCTCCAGGCCCAGCAGCCGGCGGAGCACGCGGTCCAGCGGGCCGCGGCCCTTGCGCCGCTGGGCGAACCGCTTGCGGAGGGTGCGCACCGAGGGGACGACGTCGGGGCCCACGCCGTCCATGACGTACTCGGCATGGCCCTCGACCAGGCTCATGACGGCGGTGACGCGGTCGAGGACGGCGCGCTGCGCGGGGTCGCGGATGAGTGCCATCAGCCCCTCCGCCTCGCCGTCGCCGCCTCGGATGGCGTCGGCGAGGCTGCGCAGGACGTCCTGGAGCCGCTCGCGCAGGGCGTCGGCGTCGAGGTCGGTGGCGTCGACGAACCGGGCGATCTCGCTCTCCAGGTGGTCCTTGAGCCAGGGCACCGCGGTGAACTGCAGCTGGTGGGTGACCTCGTGCAGGCACACCCACAGGCGGAAGTCGGAAGGGTCCACGCCGAGCTTCTGCTCGGTGGCGACGATGTTGGGCGCCACGAGGAGCAGCCGGCCGCCGCTGCCGAAGACCTCGTACTGCCCGAGCACGCGGGAGGACAGGAAGGCGAGCAGCCCGCCGGCCTGCACGCCGGTGGCGCGGGAACCGATCGCCATGGCCAGGGGACCCGGGCGGCTGCCCTGCTTCTCTGCCAGCGCGTCGACCAGCGGGTCCATCAGAGCGGCCATGCCCGCGGTGTTGGCGTCGACCCAGCCGGGCCGGTCGACGACCACGACCTCCGGCACGGGGCCACCTGGAACGGGGCTGAGGCCGGTCAGCGCCTGGACGTGCGCGACGGCCGTGGCTGCCGCCTCGTGCAGTTCGCGGACGACGTTGGCGGCCTCCTCCCGCGTGGTCCGCGGGCCGGGGCTCATGAGGCGCCGGGCGGTGCGTCCCGCCAGTGGCCAGTCGACCATCGAGGAGGTGCTGCTCATCACCTCACGGTACGCGGAGGGGCGTGCTCGCCCGCCGGGTCAGCGACAGCCGCAGCCGGCGAGGACCGCGGCCACGTCGTCGAGCACGGCTTCTGCCGCGGTTTCGCTCCCGGTAGCGCCGTCGGCGACGACGGCGAAGGCGAGCAGCCGGCCGTCGGCGGTGACCGCGGTACCGGCGAGGGCGTGCACGCCGAGCAACGTTCCGGTCTTGGCGCGGACGGTTCCCGGCGCGGTGGCCGGGTCGGCGTCCCCGCGGTCGACCAGCGTGCCGTCGTAACCGGCGACGGGCAGGCCGGAGAGCAACCCGGAGGCGCCGGCGATGCTGCCGTCCGCCGCGCCGCGCACCACCGCGGCGAGCACCGATGCCGGCGCCCGATCCTCGCGGGACAGGCCGCTGGCGTCGGCGAGCGCCACACCGGTGACGTCGACCCCGGCGTCGGTCACGGCTGCCGTCACCGCTCGCGCGCTCCCCTCGAAGCTCGCGGGGAGCTCGCGGGCCAGCGCAACCTGGCGGGCCAGCGCCTCGGCGAGCATGTTGTCCGACTGCGACAGCATCTGCTCGACGAGCCGGGAGATCGGCGCGGACTCCACGGTGGCCAGGACTTCGGTGCCCTCGGGGGCCTCGCCGAGCACCACGGTCGCTCCCCGCCCGCCGAGCGCGTCGGCCAGCGCCGACCCGGCGTCCAGGCCGGGCTGCCCGCTGCGGGCCTGCGAGCCGGGGCTCACCCGGGCGCCGTCGACGGCCGTGGCCGTCACGGGGGCGGCGTAGCTGGAGGGAGCGTCGGCCGGTCCCCACCCGCTGGCGGTCAGCGGTCCGCTGAACAGGGAGCTGTCGACCACGACGCGGGTGACCGGGGTCCCGGCCGGCAGCGCCGCCGCGACCTCGGCGGCGAGCTCGGCGACCGTCGGCGCTCCGGGGTAGGTCTGGGAGGGCGCGGTCCGGGACAGCGTGGGATCCCCGCCGCCGACGAGGACGACCTCTCCGGGCGTGGCGCCGGCGACCACCGTCGTCTCGAGGGTGTCGGAGGGGTCGAGCGTGGTGAGCACGGCGACGGCGGTCAGCAGCTTGAGGGTGGACGCCGGAGTGACCGGCTCGCTGGCGCCCTGGTTCAGCAGCACGTCCCCCGTCGCGACGTCCACCACCTGCGCAGAGGCGCCGGAGCCGAGGACCGGCGCGGCCAGCAGGGGCGCGAGCTGGCCGGCGAGGACCGCGGGGTCGGGGGCCGGCGCGTCCTCGGACAGCGAGGCCAGGACGGGAGCGGGTTCGCCCAGTTCCGGGAGCCGCGCCTCGGCCACGGCGACGGCGCCGGAACCGGTGCCGCGCTCGCCGCTGAAGACGCCGGCGAGTGCCATGCCGCCGCCGGCGAGGAGCAGCACGAGAGCCAGGACGAGCATCGTCATGCGCCGTCGGAACCGCCCGGTCTTCGCCGTGACGACGATCGTCGAGCCGCTCGACGCGATGGTGTTCACCCCCTGAGAAAGCGGCCCGCCAATCGCGACGGGCCGCCGTGGGTCACACTACGACCGTGCAGTACGACGTGACGGTAGAAATTCCCAAGGGCCAGCGGAACAAGTACGAGCTGGACCATGCCACTGGACGCATCCGGCTGGACCGGATGCTGTTCACCTCGACCCGCTACCCGGCGGACTACGGGTACATCGAGAACACCCTCGGTCAGGACGGTGACCCGCTCGATGCCCTGGTGCTGCTCGAGGAGCCGACCTTCCCCGGCTGCCTGATCACCTGCCGGGCGCTGGGCATGTTCCGGATGACCGACGAGGCGGGTGGGGACGACAAGGTGCTCTGCGTGCCGGCGACGGACCCCCGGATGGCCCACCTCGTCGACATCGGGGACGTGTCCGAGTTCGACCGGCTGGAGATCCAGCACTTCTTCGAGACCTACAAGGACCTGGAACCGGGCAAGTCGGTCGAGGGCGCCGAGTGGGTCGGCCGCGAGGATGCCGAGGCGGAGATCAACGCCTCGATCC
>JALYMS010000271.1 GCA_030773535.1 Actinomycetota bacterium
CCGTCCTCTACCGGGTGGTCACCGGCGGCTCGGTCGTCGACGGGCTCGGCGCCCTGGTCGCCGACGCGTTGGCCACCCTGTCCTGATGGTCCGGCGGCGCCGCGTCGACCGGCTCCGCGGTGAGGAGGGCATGGTCACGGCCGAGACGGCGGTCGTGCTGCCCGTGCTGCTCCTCGTGCTCGCCGGCGCGGTCGCCGCGGTGACCGTCGTCGGAGCACAGCTGCGTTGCGTCGACGCCGCCCGGGAGGGGGCGAGAGCGGCCGCCCGCGGCGAGGACACCTCGCTGGTGATCGCCCTCGCGGGCGAGGCCGCACCCGACGGCGCGTCGACCACGGTGGCCCGCGACGGGGCGACGGTCACCGTCACGGTCACCGCGGAGGTCGCGCCCCTGGGTCCGGTCCCGCTCCGCGTGCCGGTGTCGGCGTCCGCCGTGACCCGGCGCGAGCCGGGCACCGGGGAGGCGGGATGACCGTCCGGTCCCGGGCGGCGGCGGAGCGGGGGTCGGCCACGGTGTGGGTGGTCGCCATGTCCGGCGTCCTGGCCGCCATCGGGGTCGCGGCGGTGCTCGTCGGGGGGGCGGTGATCGGCCGGCACCGGGCCGCCGCTGCCGCCGACCTCGCCGCGCTGGCCGCCGCCAAGCGCGCCGTCCGTGACGATCCTGCTGCGTGTGCCGTGGCCGAGCAGGTGGCCGGCGCCAACGGTGCCCGGCTGGCCGGGTGCACGGTGGTCGGCGGGGCGGTGGTCGAGGTCGCCGTCGCGGTGCCCGTCCGGCTCGGCCCGCTGGGCGTCCTCGACGCCGGCGCCCGGGCACGGGCCGGACCCGTCCTCCAGACGGCCCCGTCCCGGGCCCCGCTGGCCCCGTCCAGAGGCTCCCCGTGAGCCTGCGAACGGTGAGGAGGACGGGGTCCTTTCTCAGAAGACCAGGTCGTCCTCGGCCACGGCCGGCACGGCCGCCTTGTCCTCGTCCTCGACCTCGGTGTCCTCCGGAGCGAGCTCGCCGGCCGCCTCGGCGACGGCCAGCTCGTCCAGGACGACGTCGAGCACGCGCACCGCGCCGGCCTTGTCCAGCGGCTCGTTGCCGTTGCCGCACTTCGGCGACTGCACGCACGAGGGGCAGCCGCTCTCGCACTCGCAGCTGGCCACGGTCGCCCGGGTGGCCTGCAGCCATCGGCGCAGCACCGCGAAGCCGCGCTCGCTGAAGCCCGCTCCGCCCGGATGCCCGTCGTAGACGAAGATCGCGGCCGTCCCCGTGTCCTGGTGCAGCGCGGTCGAGAGCCCGCCGAGGTCCCAGCGGTCGCAGGTCGCCAGCAGCGGCAGCATGCCGATGGCCGCGTGCTCGGCGGCGTGCAGGGATCCGGGCAGCTCCACGTCGTCGACCTCCGCTCGTTCCACCGCCCGCCCGTCCAGCGTCAGCCACACCGCGCGGGTGCGCAGCTGCCGGGCAGGGAGGTCCAGCGGGAACTCGGCAAGGACCTCGCCGGTACCGAGCCGCCGGCGCTGGTAGGCGACGACCTGGTTGGTCACGTCCACGACGCCGGTGTGCGCGGTCACCGGACCGAGCCGGCGCGTCCGGTCGATCGAGACGATGCCGAGGTCGGTGACGTCGCGGGCGACCGTCGTCCACTCGGGGCTCTCGGCGTGCACGACGGCACAGGCGTCCGCCACGTCGAACTCGTCCACCACGAAGGTGTCCCCGCGGTGCACGTACAGGGCGCCGTCGTGGACCGTCGAGTGCGCGGCATCGGCATCCACTGTCCCGAGCAGCCGGCCGGTACCGGCCTCGATGATCGACACCGGCTCCCCGCCGCTGCCGCGGATGTCCACGTCGGGACGCCCCCGGCCCGCCCAGAACCAGCCCGTCGGGCGCCGTCGCAGCTGGCCGGCAGCGACCAGCTCCTCGACCTGCGCCTCGGCTGCGGCACCGCCGAAGTCGCCCAGGTCCTCCGGTCGCAGCGGAAGCTCCGCCGCGGCGCAGCACAACTGCGGACCGAGCACGTAGGGGTTGGCCGGATCGGTCACGGTCGCCTCGATCGGCCGACCGAACACGGCCCGCGGATGGTGGGCCAGGTAGTGGTCCAGCGGGTCGTCGCGGGCGACGAAGACGACGAGGGACTCCTTCTGCCCCCTGCCCGCCCGGCCGGCTTGCTGCCACAGCGAGGCCAGGGTCCCCGGATATCCGGCGAGCACCACGGCATCGAGCCCGGCGATGTCGATACCCAGTTCCAGGGCGTTCGTCGTGGCCACCCCCAGCAGGTCACCCGCCGAGAGCGCCCGCTCCAGTTCGCGGCGCTCCTCGGGCAGGTAACCGCCGCGGTAGGAGTCGACCCGCCGGACCAGGTCGTCGCGACCGCGGTCGTGCAGCAGCCGGCGGGCCTGCTCGGCCACCGTCTCCGCGCTCCGCCGGGACCGCACGAAGGCGAGCGTCCGGGCCCCCCGCTCCACCAGGTCGGCCAGCAGGCCGGCGGCGTCCGCGGCGGCCGAGCGGCGCAGGGGTGCACCGTGCTCCCCGGTGCGTTCGGTCAGCGGCGGTTCCCACAGCGCGAACGTCGCCCCCGGCCGAGGTGAACCGTCCTCGGTGACCGCCTCCACCGGCGCACCGACCAGCCGGGTGGCCGCCGCGGCCGGGTCGGCCACCGTCGCCGACGCCAGCACGAAGACCGGCTCGGCACCGTAGCGACGGCAGATCCGGCGCAGCCGCCGGAGCACGTGCCCGACGTGGGAGCCGAACACTCCGCGGTAGGCGTGGCACTCGTCGACCACGACGTAGGCCACCCGCCGGAGCGTGCTCGACCACTTCGAGTGCGCCGGCAGGATGCCCCGGTGCAGCATGTCGGGATTGGTGACGATCCAGCGCGAATGCCGCCGGACCCAGTCCCGCTCCTCGCCCGGGGTGTCGCCGTCGTAGGCGGCGGGGCGAACCGACGGATCGGCCAGCGTGGCCACCGAGGCCAGCTGGTCCCGGGCCAGCGCTTTCGTCGGAGCCAGGTAAAGGACGCACGCGCGGGGGTCCTCGGCGAGCCGGGTGAGCGCCGGCAGCTGATAGGCCAGCGACTTACCCGACGCGGTTCCGGTGGCCACCACCACGTGCCGGCCGTCCCGGGCGAGCTGCGCGGCGTCCACCTGGTGGCGCCAGGGCGCGCCCACGCCGCGTTCCTCGAGCCGGTCCCGCAGGTCGGGGTCGACCCAGGCGGGCCACGGCAGCGTGCGGCTTTCCCGGACCGGCACGTGGTGCACGTGGGTGACCGGCCGCTCCTCCTCCGCGGTCCGGTCGAGGACCGAAGCCAGCAGATCGGCGCCCGGGGGCGCTCCAGCAGCGCCAGGAGCCGGAACGCCGACTGTCCTGTTCCACCCCGGAGGACGGCCCTCGTCGCCGACATCCCGGCCGGGAGGGGGAGCCGACCGGACGGTGTGGACCGTCGTCACCCCTCCACTGTCACACCCCGGGGCAAGCCGGCGACCGGCACCCGTCAGAGTGTGATGCGGACAACAGCACGTCGGCGACGCCTACACGAGCTGTGACCTCCCTTACACTCGCGCCGCGTTCAGGTGCTCGGAGAACCTCCCGCGCCGGAACCTCCGCCGACCCGGGGTGCAGCACGCCTCCCGGCGGCCGCTGACGCTTGGAGGAGCACATGCCCGACAGTTCACTGTCCGGCGGGGACATGGCCCTGGTGGCAGTCGTCCTCGTCATCTCCATCGCCGCCCTCGGCTTCGCCGCCTACCTGGTCAAGGCCGTACTGGCCGCCGACCAGGGAACGGTGAAGATGCGGGAGATCGCAGTGGCGGTGCAGGAGGGCGCGGCGGCCTACCTGAAACGGCAGTTCCGCACGCTCGGCATCTTCGCCGTTGTCGTGTTCCTCCTCCTGCTGCTGCTCCCGGTCGCCGAGGGCGGCTGGGGCACCCGGGCGGGACGAGCCGGCTTCTTCCTGATCGGCGCCTTCTTCTCGGCGATGGTCGGCTTCATCGGCATGACCCTGGCGACCCGCGGCAACGTGCGGGTCGCGGCGGCCGCCCGCGGCGGCGGCTACCTGCCGTCCTTCCGCATCGCCTACCGCACCGGCGGCGTAGTCGGCATGATCACCATCGGGCTCGGCCTGTTCGGTTCGGCCTTGGCGCTGCTGTTCTTCGACGAGACGGCGCCCATCGTGCTCGAGGGCTTCGGCTTCGGCGGCGCGCTGCTGGCCATGTTCATGCGTGTCGGCGGCGGCATCTTCACCAAGGCGGCCGACGTCGGCGCCGACCTGGTGGGCAAGGTCGAGGCAGGCATCCCCGAGGACGACCCGCGCAACGCCGCGACGATCGCCGACAACGTGGGCGACAACGTGGGTGACTGCGCCGGCATGGCGGCCGACCTCTTCGAGTCCTACGCCGTCACGCTGGTTGCCGCGCTGATCCTCGGCCAGGTCTTCTTCGGCTCCGTCGGCATGGTCTTCCCGCTGCTGGTCGCGGCCATCGGCGTGATCGCCTCGGTCGTCGGCGTGCTCGCGACCCAGCCGAGCAAGAACGACGCCAGCGGCATGGTCCCGATCAACCGCGGCTTCTTCACCTCTGCCGCGGTCTCGCTGGTCCTCGTCGCCGCGGCCTCGTTCATCTACCTGCCCAGCGTCGCCGACGTGCCGGACCTCGCCGTCAGCCCGCAGGTCCTCGGCTTCGTCTCGGTGCTCATCGGCGTCGTCCTGGCGGCGACCATCCAGCAGCTCACCGGCTACTTCACCGAGACCAGCCGCAAGCCGGTCCAGGACATCGGCCGCAGCTCGCTGACCGGGCCGGCCACGGTGATCCT
>JALYMS010000272.1 GCA_030773535.1 Actinomycetota bacterium
TCGACGGTGTCCGCGCCGCGGTCCTGCAACTGGTAGGCCTGCAGCTTGTGGAGCAGCCCGATCCCGCGGCCCTCGTGGCCGCGGATGTAGAGCACGACACCGCGGCCCTCCTGCGCCACCGCGACCAGCGCTGCCTGCAGCTGGGGGCCGCAGTCGCAGCGCAGCGAGCCGAAGACGTCGCCGGTGAGGCACTCGGAGTGCACGCGGACCAGCACGTCGTCGCCGTCGCCGATCTCGCCGCAGACGAAGGCCACGTGCTCCCGCGCGTCGTAGGAGCTGCGGTAGCCGACGGCGGTGAAGGTTCCCGCGGCGAGGGGCACCGTCGCCTCGGTGACCCGCTCGACGAGCTTGTCGAAGCGCTTGCGGTAGGCGATCAGGTCGGCGATGGAGATCATGCAGAGGTCGTGCTCGTCGGCGAAGACGCGCAGCTCGTCACCGCGGGCCATGCCGGTCGGGTCCTGCTCGCTGACGACCTCGCACAGCGTCCCCGACGGTCGCAGGCCGGCCAGGACGGCGAGGTCGACGGCGGCCTCGGTGTGACCGGGCCGGCGGAGCACGCCGCCGTCCTTGGCCCGCAGCGGAACGATGTGCCCGGGCCGGGCGAGGTCGGCCGAGGTCGTCCCGGCGTCGGCGAGAAGCTGGATCGTGCGGGCGCGGTCGGACGCTGAGATGCCGGTGGTGATGCCCTCGCGCGCGTCCACCGTCACGGTGTAGGCGGTGCCGCGGCGGTCCTGGTTGACCCGGAACATCGGGGGCAGGTCCAGCCGATCGGCATCGGCCTCGGTCACCGAGACGCAGATGTAGCCCGAGGTGTACCGGACCATGAACGCAACCAGCTCGGGCGTGGCCAGCTCGGAGGCGAAGATGAGGTCGCCCTCGTTCTCCCGGTCCTCGTCGTCGATGACGACGACGGGGCGGCCGTCCTTGATGGCGGCGATGGCGGTCTCGATCGTGTCGAGGCGGGCCGGCGGGCCGCTCATGCCCGGCTCCCCAGCAGCCGCTCCACGTACTTGGCGATCACGTCGACCTCCAGGTTGACGGTGTCCCCCGGGGTCCGCGCGCCCAGCGTGGTCTCGCGGAGGGTGGTCGGGATGAGGCTGACCTCGAACCAGGGGTCGCGGTCGTCGGCCGGGCTCACCGCGCTGACGGTGAGGGAGACGCCGTCGACGGCGATCGACCCCTTCTCGACGACGTAGCGCGCCAATGCCGGCGGCAGGCCGATCCGCACGACCTCCCAGGCGTCCCCCGGGGTGCGGGAGAGGATCTGGCCGACGCCGTCGACGTGGCCCTGCATGAGGTGGCCGCCCAGCCGGGTGTGCGGGGTGACCGCGCGCTCGAGGTTGACCGGATCCCCGGAGGCGACGCCGCCGAGGCTGCTGCGGCGCAGCGTCTCCGCCATGACGTCGGTGCTCCACACGGCCGCGCCGGCCGAGTCGGCGGCGCTCACGTCGGTGACGGTCAGGCACACCCCGTTGACGGCGATCGAGTCACCGAGCTGCACGCCGTCGAGGACGCGCTTCGCCTGGATCCGCAGGACCGCGGAATTTGTCGCCTCATCGCGGACGACGAGGGTGCCCACCTCCTCGACGATGCCGGTGAACACCTCAACTCCCTCCGTCGGCGGATGACCGCCTCCCAGTGTGCCGCCTCGGTCGCAGGCGGATCTCCACGTCACCGCCCAGGCGGGTGACATCGGTGACCGCGAGGGACAGCGCACCGGAGATCGTGGGGATTCCCAGGTTCCCCACGAGGGCGGGGCCGGCGCCGAGCAGGCTCGGTGCGAGATGCACCACGGCCTCGTCCACCAGGCCGTCGCGCAGGAACGCGGCGGCGAGCGTGGGGCCGCCTTCGAGCAGCACGCGGCGGACGTCGCGGTCGAACAGCTCGGCGAGCAGCGCGGCGGGCGTGGTGGCGCGACTGACGAGCGTGGGTGCGGCGTCATCCAGCACCCGGGCGCGCTCCGGCAGCCGGTTCCGGCGGTCGACGACGACCCGGAGCGGCTGGCGGGCGACGTTGCGGCCATCGGCGTCGCGCACGGTCAGCTGCGGGTCGTCGGTGAGCACGGTGCCGGACCCGACGACGACGGCGTCACAGCCGGCCCGCAGCCGGTGGACGGCCGCCCGCGCCTCCTCGCCGGTGATCCAGCGGCTGGTGCCGTCCGCGGCGGCGACCCGGCCGTCGAGCGTGGCGGCTCCCTTCCAGATCACGTGGGGGCGGTGTTCCCGAACGCCGGTCAGCCAGCCGGCGAGCGCGCCGGCCTCTACTTCGGCCTGCTCGACGCCGACCTGGACATCGATGCCGGCCGCGCGCAGCCGTTCCGCTCCCCCACCGGCCAGCTCGGTCGGTTCCGGGACGGCGACCACCACGCGAGCCACGCCGGCGGCCAGCAGCGCATCCGCGCACGGTCCGGTGCGGCCGGTGTGCGCGCACGGCTCCAGCGTGACGACGACGGTGCCGCCGCGAGCGCGGTCCCCGGCTTCGGCGAGCGCCGTCACCTCCGCATGCGGGCCGCCCGGCGGTGCTG
>JALYMS010000273.1 GCA_030773535.1 Actinomycetota bacterium
GCGCCGCTGCGGGGACCGGCACGCTCGTCGAGCCGGACGCCCGGCCGGGCGGCCGGGTCGGCGACGTGCGAGCTGACCTGGAACACGCCCGTGGGCAGCTCGTCGTCGCGCTGCAGGCGGACCTGGACGGCGTCGAAGACCTGGTAGCCCTCGGCCTCGACGTGTTCGGTGACCATGTCGGCGAGCTGGGTGGCGAGCTGCTCGGACCACTCGGCCAGGTGGTCGTAGTCGGTGGCGCCCAGTCGGACGTCGTAGATGTTGGGCGCCAGGACGCGGCCCTCGCCCATCACCGCGCGTTGTTCGTCGGCCTCGCGGGTCAAGGCCTTGGCGATCTCGGCCGGGTGGACCTTGCCCTTGAAGATCCGGGCGAAGGCCAGCCCGACCATGCCTTCCAGTCGCCGCTCGAAGCGCTGCAGCACACCCACAGTCGCTCCCTTGCGTTCGGCCGGACGTCCCGCTGTGCCACCCGTGATCGTAGCCGGGCCGCGCGCCCGTGACCGGCGGGGCGCCCGCGACGCCCCGTGCGACCTGCGCTGGAAGTCGCATACCGGCCGCCGGACTGGCCGGCGCCGGGAAGCGAGCGCCGTCGCGGGTGCGATGAGACGGCGACCCCCCGCCCTGGCGACGGCCCCCGGCTGATAACGTCCCGGCTCGCCAGGGCAAGTGGCGGAATGGCAGACGCGCACGGTTCAGGTCCGTGTGTCCGAAAGGACGTGGGGGTTCAAGTCCCCCCTTGCCCACCCAGCTCGGCGGATTCCCGCCGTTCGGCTCCTCCGCCAGCCGGTGTGCGCGCCGGTTCCACGTGGAACTCCGTCGGCGGGAAGACCCGGTGGCCCGGCCGTACGGTCCGCTCAGCCGGCCGCCGACCCCTTTGCGAGGTGCTTGCCGATCACCATCCGCTGGATCTGGTTGGTCCCCTCGAAGATCTGCATGACCTTCGCCTCGCGCATGTAGCGCTCCACCGGGAAGTCGCGGGTGTAGCCCGCACCCCCGAGCACCTGAACGGCATCGGTCGTCACCTTCATGGCGGCGTCCGTGGCGACCAGCTTGGCGATGCTCGCCTGCCGGGAGTACGGCTTGCCGGCGTCCTTGCGCCGTGCCGCGACGAGGTAGGTGGCCCGGGCCGACTCGACTCCCGCGGCCATGTCGGCCAGCAGGAAGGCGACGCCCTGGTGCTCGACGATCGGCCGGCCGAACGCCTCCCGCTCACGGGCGTACTCGATCGCGACGTCGAGGGCCGACTGCGCCAGTCCGACGGCGACGGCGCTCACCCCGAGGCGGCCGGAGTCCAGCGCGGCCAGAGCGATCCCCAGCCCCCGCCCCGGCTCACCGACGAGCCGGTCCGCGGGGATCGGGACGTCTTCCAGACGCATCGCCGCGGTGGTGGAGCCGGTGAGCCCCATCTTCTCCTCGGGGCGGGCGGCGGTGAAGCCGTCGAGGTCGGGGGTGAGGTGGAAGCAGGAGATGGCGCGGTCGCCCTCGGCCGGGGTGCGCAGGAACGTCGAGTAGAAGTCGGCGTGTCCGCCGTGGGTGACCCACGCCTTCTCGCCCCGGGCCAGCCACCCCCCGTCGCCCGGGGTCGCCGCGGCGCGCATGGCGCCCGGGTCGCTCCCGGCGTGCGCCTCCGACAGGCAGTAGGCCCCGAGCAGGCCGCCGCCGACCATCTCCGGCAGCAGTTCGCGGCGCTGGCGGTCGTCGCCGAACTCGTTGATCGGGAAACAGGCGAGCGTGTGCACGCTGACGCCGAGCGCGACGCTGGCCCAGCGCGCGGCGAGCTCCTCGACCACCTGCAGGTACACCTCGTAGGGCTGGCCGCCGCCGCCGACGTCCTCACCGAAGGGCAGGCCCATCAGACCGGCCTCGCCCAGCAGGCGGAAAACCTCGCGGGGGAAGCGCTCCTCCCGCTCGTACTGCCCGGCCTTGGGGGCGAGCTCGGCGTCGGCCAGCTCGCGCGTCAGGCCGACGAGGTCCCGGGCCTCCTGGGTGGGCAGTTCACGGTCGACCAGCACGGTGCTCCTCGGGACGGCGGTGCCAGGACGGTACCCGTGGAAATGTCGGCGGTTGGTCCACTTCACTGGCAGCGCAGCCGGATCATCACCTTCGTGAGCACTTTGCCACTCGAGATGTCCGGCGGGTCCACCACCGCCCGAACAACCACGGCTCCGCCCGGTGCCGCCGACGTTCCCGACGGACGCGGAGCTGATGCTGCGATCCGTGGCGGAACCGGCGTGCTTCGCCGCGTTGTTCGACCGGCACGCGGCCAGCGTGCACCGGTACCTCGGCCGGCGGGTCGGTGACCTGGCGGACGACCAGCTCAGCGAGACCTTCCTCATCGCCTTCCGCCGCCGGGCGGCCTACCGGCCCGAGCACGTCGAGGTACGGCCCTGGCTGGTGGGGATCGCGACGAACGTCGTGCACGGCCACAGGCGCTCGGAGCAGCGTCGATACCGCGCGCTGGCCCGGGCCTCGGCCGAACCTGCGGTCTCGGGCTGCGTGGCCGACGAGGCACACGACCGCATCGCCGCCCAGGCGATGCGTGCACCGCTGGCGGCCGTCCTCGCCGGGCTGAAGGTCCGCGACCGCGACGTCCTGCTGCTGTTGGCCTACGGCCAGCTCAGCTACGAGAAGATCGCCGCCGTGCTGGAGGTCCCGATCGGGACGGTCCGCTCGCGGCTCAACCGGGCGCGCCGGCAGGCCCGCGCAGCCCTCGGCACCACCTCCCCCTTCGAGGAGACCCGATGAACGACATCACGCTCCTGCGCCAGGCCGGCCCCGCCGCCCCGCCGCCCCGCCGCTGCAGGCCGTTGCCCTGTCCACCGCCCGCGCCGCCCTGCTCGACGAGATCGAGCGGTCCGGGATCAGTCGGGCCAGCGCCGGTGCCCGACTGCCCCGGGCACGGACTGCGCTGCGCATCGGCGCCGGCGTGACGGTCGCCGCCGTCCCGTGGACCGCCGCCGTCGTGATCGTTGCGCCGGACGAGTTCGGGCCGCCGCCGACCAGCGTCACCCTGGTCGCCTTCGAGCCCCCGGTCTTCCCGCTCTCCCTGAATCCGGTGCCCTCGGGGATGACGGCGTCGTTCAGCGCGGACCCCGGCGGCATCCTCCACGCCGGTTACGGCGGTGCCGGCGAGGACAGCATCTACGTGCGGGTCCAGCCGGACGAGCCGGATCAGTACGACGTCATCGACGTAGAGGACATCACCGTCGCCGGGAAGGACGCGGAACTGGTCACTGGCGTGCTCAACACCTGCGGG
>JALYMS010000274.1 GCA_030773535.1 Actinomycetota bacterium
TTCGAGGTGGGTGAGCGGACCGTGACCGAGCCCGGCTCGCTGGGCGTGGTCATCGGCGGCTCGGGCAACGGGGAGCAGATCGCGGCCAACAAGGTGCCCGGCGTCCGGGCCGCGCTGGTCTGGAACACCGCGACCGCCCAGCTGGCCCGGCAGCACAACGACGCGAACGTCGTGGCCGTCGGCGCCCGCCAGCACAGCCCCGAGGAGGCCACCGAGCTGGTGCTGGAGTTCCTCCGGACGTTGTTCAGCGGCGACGAGCGACACGTGCGCCGCATCGGTCTGGTCTTCGACTACGAGCGGGACCGCCACCGCCCCGCCGGCGGGCTGCCGACCCGCACCGAGCACCCCTGAGCCCGGCCTAGAACTCGTCCGGGCAGGACGGCGGGACCGGCCAGCTGAACGCCGTCGAGGCCAACGCGACGGCCCCGGGGCTCAGCTCGGTCACTCGACCGGCCGCGTGCAGCGCACCCAGCGAGATCCCACCCAGGTAGGCGGCCGACAACTCCTCGATGCCGAGCGCGAGGTCGGCGTCGAGGTCGGTCCGCCCGCAGTAGCCGCCGGCCGGGTGACCGGAGAGCCGCCAGCGCCCCGCGTTCCAGGGGCAGAGCTCGTCGCGTACCTCGATCACCAGGTCGATCGGGGCGGGGTAGCGCCGAGCGGCCAGCGCGCGGTCGACGTCGACCAGCCGGACCCACAGACCGTCGAGCTGGGAGACGCGCAGGGCCCGGGCGTCGGTGACCAGATGGCGGATGGGGTCGTCGGGCGCGAGCAGCGGCGCCTTCACCGTCCGGACGAGGTCGACCGACAGCATCAACCGCCACAGCGCGGCGTAGGCGGCCGTGCTGGTGGCCCGCGCCTCCTCGACCGTGAGCGTGCCGTCCGGTTCGGCGCCGTCGCTCCAGCCGGGCTTGACCCGGTAGGCGGCGTAGCCGGTGACCGTGCCATCGGGCTCGGTGTGCAACAGGTACCGACGCTCGGTGGCACCGTGCCGGTGCTCCTTCTCGTCCTGCAGGATGCGGTCCCACCAGCGTTGGTCGCGCTCGAGATTGCCGGGGACGAAGCGGCGCAGTCGCTCGTGCACCGCCGTCGCGGCCGCCTGGTAGGTCTCCTTGGGAACCAGCTCGACGTGGCCGGAGCCCAGGTCGACGTCCGGGCGGAGACGGAGACGCTCCGTCCGCCCCGTGAAGTCGCCCCGGAACGTGGCCGGGGCGTAGCCGAACCGACCGTAGATGGGGTACTCCGCAGCCCACAGTGCGGCCACCGGCTCCCGCTGATGCTCGTGCAGCTCGGTCAGCTGGCGGCGCATGATCGCCGTGAGGATCCCGCGCCGGCGGTGCGTCGGCGCCACCGTGACCCACGTGACGCCCGCGCAGGGGAGGACGGCGCCGGGCACGGTGAGCACCCGGCTGTAGATGCCCGAGGTGGCGACGACGCGGTCGCCCTCCCACAGCCCGAGGGAGCGGTCGAGTTCGGCGACCGGGGCCGGCTCGGAGAGGTACGGCTCGGCCGCTTCCACGCCGAAGGCGGCGCTGATGGCGCCGCGCCAGGCGCGCCATTCCTCTGGTCTCGCCGGGCGGAGCTGGGATTCGACGTCGGCCATCCGGGATGTCTACCGAACGGCTGGGGCCGGCGGCCAACGAGTTCCCGCGGTGGGCCAGGATGGCCCGGTGACATCCCTCCGATCGGTGCCCGCCGGACCGCGAGCCGTCGGCCGTCGCCCGGGTCGTTCACGCTCCGGCGTCCTGGCGGTGGGGCTGGTCCCCGTCCTGCTGGCCGCCGGTTGCACCTCGTTCGCGGAGCCGCCCGGCCGGGACGCCTCGGCCCGGTCGGTCGCGGAGGTCGGCACGTCGGCGCCGGACGCCGAAGTCACCGTCGTCGCGGACGCCGACCCGGTCACGGTCGCGGTGAGCACCAGCCGGGCGCTGTTCGACTCCGCCGAGCTGGTGGTCGTCGCGGCCGAGGACGACGTACGCGCCACCCTGCTGGCCGCAGGAGCCGCGGTGGCCCTCGGCGTGCCGCTGCTGGTGGAGCCACAGGCGGACGGGGGCGCCGGCCTGGTCGCCGACGAGCTGGAGCGACTCGGCACCACTACGGTGCTGGGGGTGGGGCCTGCGGGGGACGTGTCGGAGGGCCGGCGGCCGGACGCAGGCCGGGACGAGCGAGAGGTCGTCGGGGTACCGGCGGACCCGGCCGCCATCGAGCAGGTGACCGGGCTCGAGTTCGGGCCCGCCGACCCGGTGGCGCCCGGGGAGGAGCCGTCCGCCGTCGCCGGGCTCGAACCCGGCGAACCGGTCGCGCTCCGAGCGGATGGCCCGGCGCCGGGCGGCGGGAGCCCCGACCCGGGGCCCGTGCCGGAGGTCGATCGCCCCGAGCCCCTTTCCGGCACGGTCGTCCTGGCCACTGGAAGTCCGGAGTCAGTAGCCGGCATCGCCACCGCCCGGGCCGCCGGCGCCCGGGTGCTGCTAACCGGGGGAGTTCCCGACCCCCGGGCCGCCCCCGAGGTGGTGGAGGTCCTGTCGGGAGGCTCCGTGGAGCGGGTGGTCGCCCTGGGACCGGAGTTCGCGGCGGAGGAGGGGCTGGACTGGAAGATCGAAACCGCCTCGGCCGGGCGGCAGCTGCCCGCCGGTGGGCAGCTGCTGTTCCCGGCTTCCTTCCTCGTGGCGCTCTACGGGACGCCGGGCAGTGCGGCGCTGGGCGTGCTGGGGGAGCAGGGCCTGGAGGCGAGCATCCAGCGGGCCCGCGACACGGCGGCCCCCTACGACGGACTCGTCGACGCGACCGTCGTTCCCTCCTTCGAGATCATTGCGACGGTTGCGTCGTCGTCCCCCGGCCCGGACGGGAACTACTCGACGGAGACCGACCTCGAGGTGCTGCGGCCGTGGGTCGAGGCGGCCGGGGACGCGGGGCTCTACGTCGTGCTGGACCTGCAGCCCGGCCGGACCGACTTCCTTCGCCAGGCGGAGCAGTACCGGGCACTGCTGGAGCTCCCGCACGTGGGGCTGGCCCTGGACCCGGAGTGGCGCCTGGGGCCGGGCGAGGTGCACCTGCAACAGGTGGGCTCCGTCGGCGTCGACGAGGTCAACGCGGTCGTCACCTGGCTGGCCGACCTCACCCGCGAGAACGCGCTGCCGCAGAAGCTGCTCGTCCTCCACCAGTTCCGCCTGGACATGGTCCGGGAACGGGAACGGCTGGACACCTCCCGCGACGAGCTGGCGGTCATGGTGCACGCCGACGGTCAGGGCGCCCAGCCCGACAAGCAGGCCACCTGGCAGCGGCTGCACGAGGACGCGCCCGCGCCGCTGTGGTGGGGGTGGAAGAACTTCTACGACGAGGACCTGCCGATGCTCACCCCGGAGCAGACGGTCGCCTCGGTGAGCCCGCTGCCGCAGCTGATCAGCTACCAGTAGGCCCGCGCCGGCGACGGGCCGGCGTCCCGCTCCCGGGGACTCCCGGAACGTCGTCCCTCTGTGGTCTGCTGTCGGCGACACCGACCGGAGGAGGGGTCCCGTGACCAGCGTGGCGATCGGACCGGCCGAGCAGCTCGACCCGCGGCTGCTGGAGCACCGGCGGGAGCTGACCGGTTACTGCTACCGCATGCTGGGCTCGTCCTTCGACGCCGACGACGCCGTGCAGGAGACGATGGTCCGCGCCTGGCGTGGGATCGCCGACTTCGAGGGCCGGTCCGCGCTGCGTTCGTGGCTGTACCGCATCGCCACCAACGTGTGCCTCGACCAGCTCTCCGGCCGCTCGCGGCGCGCGCTGCCGATGGACCTGTCCGGCTCACCGTGGCAGCCGGTCGAGGCGTCGCTGGCGGCGCGCCGTCCCCCGACGGCCTGGGTCGAGCCGGTGCTCGACCGCCAGGTCCTGCCCGAGGACGGCGACCCGGCGGAGCGGGCGGTGGCCAAGGAGTCCATCCGGCTGGCCTTCGTCGCCGCCCTGCAGCACCTGCCGCCGCGGCAGCGCGCCGTGCTGATCCTGCGCGAGGTGCTCCGCTGGAAGGCCGACGAGGTGGCCGAGCTGCTGGACACCACGGTGGCGTCGGTCAACAGCGCGCTGCAGCGGGCGCGCGCGACGCT
>JALYMS010000275.1 GCA_030773535.1 Actinomycetota bacterium
CGACGCGACTCGGCCACGTGCCTCGCCACGCTGCTGCACCTGCACCGGGGGACGCCCTACGTCTACCAGGGCCAGGAGATAGGGATGGCGAACTACCCGTTCCAGCTCCTCGAGGACTTCGCCGACGTCGAGTCGCTCAACCACTACGTGCAGGCCGTCTCGGCCGGCCAGGACCCCGCGCACGTGCTGACCGCGCTGCGCCGGATGGGCCGGGACAACGCGCGGACGCCGGTGCAGTGGGACGACTCCGAGTCCGCCGGGTTCACGACGGGCACGCCGTGGCTCGCAGTGAACCCCGACCATCTCCAGTGGAACGCCGCCCAGCAGCGCGACGACACGCAGTCGGTGGTCGCGCACTACCGCCGACTGATCGCACTGCGCCACGAGAACCCTGTGGTTGCGCTCGGGGACTTCGTGATGCTGCTGCCGGACCACTCCGAGGTCTACGCCTTCAGGCGGTCCCTCAACGGCGAGGTGCTGCTCGTCGTCTGCAACCTGAGCCGGACGATCCAGCCGCTGGCCCAGGTGCTGCCCGAGGCGGTCGGGGGCGACGTCGTGCTGGGCAACCTGCCGTCGCCGGACCCGGAGGCGCTGCGGCCTTGGGAGGCCCGCGTCCTACGCATGCGCTGACTCGTAATTGCGCCGAGAAGCACCTGTCCGGCCTGCGGGTCCGGTGCTTCTCCGCGCAATGGCGGAACCTCCGGCCGCTAATGCGTTGGGCACCGCGCCGGCGGCACCTTAAGGTGCCGTAACCGTGAGCCGAGTGCTGGAAGCCGTGCTGCCGGCCCGCATGGGGACGCCGTTCCGCTGGCTGGTCTGCTCCACGTGGGTGGGCAATCTCGGCGACGGCATCGGCCTGGCCGCGGGCCCTCTGCTGATCGCCTCCCAGACCTCCGACCCGCTCCTCGTCGCGCTGGCCGGCTTGCTCCAGGGCCTGCCGTGGCTGCTGTTCGGGCTGCACGCCGGGGTGCTGGCCGACCGCGTCGACCGCAGGCTCGTGGTCATCGCCGTCGACGTCGTGCGCGCCGGCGTCCTCGTCGTCCTCACGGCCGTGCTCGTCACCGGCGCGGTGAACGTGCCCGTCGTCCTCGCCGCCATGTTCCTGCTGGGCACCGCCGAGGTCTTCGTGGACACCACCAGCGCGACCCTGCTGCCGATGGTGGTGCAGCGGGCCGACCTCGGCATCGGCAACGCCCGGCTGATGACCGCCAACATCACGATGAACCAGTTGGTGGGGCCGGCCGTGGGCGCCGCCCTCTTCGTGGCCGGCATGGCATGGCCGTTCGTCGTCCAGGCCGTCTGCTTGGCCCTCGGGGCGGTCCTGATCTCGCGCATGGTCGTCCCCCCTCTGCCGCGGTCCGGACAGCCAGCCATGTGCGGCGAGACATCGCCGAGGGCTTCCGCTGGACATGGGGCAATCCCGCCGTCCGCACCCTGACCCTCACCATCGTCACGTTCAACGTCACCTACGGCGCCGCCTGGTCGGTGCTGGTGCTCTACGCGACCCAGCACCTCGACATGGGGCCCATCGGCTTCGGGCTGCTCACCACGGTCGGTGCCCTGGGCGGGATGGTGGGAACGGTCGGCTACGACTGGTTGGAGCGGCACGCGAGCCTGGCGGCGATCATGCGGGTCGGGCTGATCATCGAGACCTTCACCCACCTGGCGCTGGCCCTGACCACCACCGCCTGGGTCGCGATGGTGGTCCTGTTCGTCTTCGGTGCCCACGCGTTCGTCTGGGGGACGACGTCGCGGACGGTGCGAATGCGGGTGGTGCCGGCGGAGCTGCAGGGGCGGGTCGGCAGCCTCTACTCGATCGGGGTGTTCGGCGGCATCATTGCCGGGCAGGCGCTCGGCGGTGTCATCGCGAGGATCTGGGGGAGCACCGGGCCGTTCTGGTTCGCCTTCATCGGGTCGGCGCTGATCCTGGCGCTGATCTGGCGGGAGCTCGCGCACATCGCCCACGAGGACGAGGGCTCTCGCGGCCTGAGCGACCGTGCGGAACTCGGGGTCATTCCGCCGGGATGACCCCGGTCCCCGAACACTCGCGGGTCAGGTCAGCGGGCTGCGGGGGAGCAGGCGGTCGCTGATGATCCGTTTCTGGATCTCGCTGGTGCCCTCGAAGATCGTGGTCAGCCGGGCGTCGCGCCAGTGCCGCTCGACCTGCCGCTCGGTGGTGTAGCCGTTGCCGCCGTGCAGCTGCATGGCCTGGTTGGTCACGCGGACCGACATCTCGGTGGCCTCGAGCTTGACCATCGAGGCCTCCTTCTCGCACCGCACGCCGAGGT
>JALYMS010000276.1 GCA_030773535.1 Actinomycetota bacterium
GCGGGACACCGTCCGCCCGACCGGAACGACCGGCCAGGCGCCGGCCGAGGAGGCCGCCGACGCCCGCGTCGCCGCCGCGGACAATCCCGCCGAGCGGGCCGGCGCGGCACAGGCCCACCCCGACAAGGGAGTGGAGTACGGCCGCGGCCGGCCACCCGGGGGACGGCAGGAGGCCGGTACGGCCACGCCGGCGCCGAACGAACCGGCCGGCGGTTACCAGGGCCCCGACACCGGGCGCCGCATCGAAGGCAGCACCCCACCGAAGCGGAAGGGCTGACCCATGCCCCTCACTCCCGTGCTCACCTCCCGCTGGGGCGCTGAGCAGTCCTGGCGGCTGTCCACCTACGAGCGGCTCGAGGGCTACACGGCCCTGCGGACGGCGCTGCGCATGCAGCCCGACGAGCTGGTCACCATGGTCAAGGACTCCGGGCTGCGGGGCCGCGGCGGCGCCGGCTTCCCGACCGGCATGAAGTGGAGCTTCATCCCGCAGCCCAAGCCGGGCGAGACGCCGGCCGGCCCCGCGGCGATGCCCAAGTACCTCGTGGTCAACGCCGACGAGGGCGAGCCGGGCACCTGCAAGGACGTGCCGCTGATGATGGTCGACCCGCACTCGCTCGTCGAGGGCGTGATCATCTCCGCGTACGCCATCCGATCGCACTTCGCCGTCATCTACGTGCGCGGTGAGGCCGTGCACGCCCATCGCCGGCTGATCGCCGCCGTCGAGGAGGCCTACGCCGCGGGCTACCTCGGCACCGACATCCTCGGGTCCGGCTACGACCTCGAGCTCGTGGTGCATGCCGGCGCGGGCGCGTACATCTGCGGCGAGGAGACCGCCCTGCTCGACTCGCTCGAGGGCTACCGGGGCCAGCCCCGGCTCAAGCCGCCGTTCCCTGCGGTCGCCGGTCTCTACGGCGCCCCGACCGTCATCAACAACGTCGAGACGCTGGCCAGCGTGCCGTTCGTCGTCCGCGGCGGCGCCGACTGGTTCAAGGAGTTCGGCCCGGAGAAGTCCCCGGGCCCGAAGATCTACTCGCTGTCGGGCCGCGTGGTCCGACCGGGCCAGTACGAGGCCCCCATGGGGACGACGATGCGCGAGCTGCTGGAGATGGCCGGCGGAGTGCGGCCGGGCCACGAGCTGAAGTTCTGGACGCCGGGCGGGTCGTCGACGCCGTACTTCACCGCCGAGCACCTCGACGTCCCGCTGGACTTCGACTCGGTCATGGCGGCCGGCTCCATGCTCGGCACGACCGCGCTGATGGTGTTCGACGAGACCGACTCGATCGTCGAGGCGACCCTGCGGTTCACCGAGTTCTACGCGCACGAGAGCTGCGGCAAGTGCACCCCGTGCCGCGAGGGGACCTACTGGCTGGTGCAGATCCTGGAGCGGATCGCGCACGGCCGAGGTACCGCGCAGGACCTCGACATCCTGGTCGACACCTGCGACAACATCCTGGGCCGCTCCTTCTGCGCGCTCGGTGACGGCGCGACGAGCTGCATCACCAGCTCCCTGAAGTACTTCAAGGACGACTACGTCGCCCTGCTGCCTCCCGAGGAGCAGGCCCGACTGGGCCGGTCCCTCCGCATCGAGCCCGTAGGTGTTGCCTCGTGACCCTGACCCCGACCAACCCGACCCCGGCGCCCGCGGTGCCGCCGGGCGCCCCCGGTCCGCACACGCCCCCCGACGCCGTCCACTGCACCATCGACGGGTTCGACGTCGCCGTCCCCAAGGGGACGCTGATCATCCGGGCCGCCGAGCAGGTGGGCGTCTTCATCCCGCGCTTCTGCGACCACCCGCTGCTCGAGCCGGTCGGCGCGTGCCGCCAGTGTCTGGTCGAGGTGGAGGGGCAGCGCAAGCCCGTGGCCTCCTGCACCATGCCCGTCACCGAGGGCATGGAGGTCCACACCCAGCTCACCAGCCCGGTGGCCGACAAGGCGCAGCAGGGCACCATGGAGCTGCTGCTGATCAATCACCCGCTCGACTGCCCGACGTGCGACAAGGGCGGCGAGTGCCCGCTGCAGAACCAGGCGATGAGCAACGGGCGCACCGAGAGCCGCTTCGTCGACGTCAAGCGCAGCTACCCGAAGCCGCTGCCGATCAGCAGCCAGGTGCTCCTCGACCGCGAGCGGTGCGTGCTCTGCGCCCGCTGCACCCGGTTCTCGCAGCAGGTGGCCGGCGACCCGTTCATCGAGCTCTTCGAGCGGGGCGCTCTGGAGCAGGTGGCGATCTACGAGGACGAGCCGTTCGAGTCCTACTTCTCCGGCAACACCACGCAGATCTGTCCGGTCGGCGCGCTGACCAGCGCCCAGTACCGCTTCCGGGCCCGCCCCTTCGACCTGCGCAGCGAGGCCAGCGTCTGCGAGCACTGCTCCTCGGGTTGCGCCATGCGCACCGACTACCGCCGGGGAAAGGTCACCCGCCGGCTGGCCGGGGACGATCCGGCGGTCAACGAGGAGTGGAACTGCGACAAGGGGCGCTACGCGTTCCGCTACGCCAGCGCGAACGCCCGCCTCACCACGCCGCTGGTACGGGGTACCGACGGCACCCTGCAGCCGGCCTCCTGGCCCGAGGCCTGGGCGGTCGCCGCGGCCGGCCTGCTCGCCGCGCGCGAGGACGGCGGGGTCGGCGTGCTGCCCGGCGGACGGCTGACGGCGGAGGACGCCTACGCCTACGCCAAGTTCGCCCGGCTGGCGCTCGGCACCAACGACGTCGACGCTCGCGCTCGCGCGCACTCGGCGGAGGAGGCGGCGTTCCTGGCCGCGACCGTCGCCGGGACCGGTCCGGGTCGCGGCGCGGTCACCTATGACGAGCTGGGGCAGGCCCCCGCGGTGCTGCTCGCCGGCTTCGAGCCCGAGGAGGAGTCGCCGATCGTCTTCCTCCGCCTGCGCCGCGCGGTGCGCACGCGCGGATTGCCGGTCTTCGACCTCGCCCCGTTCGCCACCCGGGCCGCGGAGAAGCTGCAGGCCACCGTCCTGACCACGCTGCCCGGCGCTGAGGCGCAGTCGCTCCGGGCGCTCGCCGAGGGCAGCTGGGGTGGGCCGGCGGTGGAGGCCCTGCGGCAGCCCGGCGCGGTCGTGCTGGCCGGTGAGCGGCTGGCCGAGGTCCCCGGCGCCTTCTCCGCACTGCTGGCCCTCGCGCGTGAGACGGGTGCCCGGTTGGCCTGGGTGCCGCGGCGGGCCGGGGAGCGCGGCGCCGTGGAGGCGGGTGCACTGCCGAACCTGCTGCCCGGTGGCCGCGGTGTCGCCGATGTGACGTCCCGGGCCGAAGTCGCGGCCCTGTGGGGGACCGACCCCGCCGGCCTGCCCGCCACCCCGGGCCGCGACACCACCGGCATCCTGAGCGCCGTCCGCGAGGGCCGGCTGTCCGGACTGGTCGTCGGCGGGGTCGACCCGGCGGACCTGCCCGACCCCGCGCTCGCCGAGGCGGCGCTGGCCTCGGCCGGGTTCGTGGTCAGCCTGGAGATGTTCCCGAGCCTGGTGACCGAGTGGGCCGACGTCGTCTTCCCGGTGGCCGCCGCCCCGGAGAAGGCGGGCAGCTACCTCGACTGGGAGGGCCGTGTCCGGTCCTTCGACGCCACGCTGCACGGCACCGGGCAGCTCCCGGACGGCCGGGTGCTCCACGGTCTCGCGGACGAGATGGACGTCGACCTGCGACTCCCGACGCCCGCTGCCGCGCAGGCCGAGCTCACCGCGCTCGCGGCGGCCCGCCGGCCCGGGGAAGGGGTCGGGCTGGACATGGCGCCGGAGCCGGCGCCGACCCTCCGCGAGGACGAGGCCCTGCTCGCCACGTGGCGTCAGCTGCTCGACGTCGGGACCCTGCAGCGGGACGAGCCCGAGCTGGCCGGCACCGCCCGGCCGCCCGTGGCCCGGATCGGGGTGGACGCCGCCCGCAGGCTCGGCCTCACCGACGGCGACCGGCTCACCGTTCAGGGGGTCACCGGATCGGTCACCCTCCCGGTGCGCGTCACCGCCATGCCCGACCGCATCGTCTGGCTGCCGATGAGGTCACCGGGCAGCGAGGTCCGCAGCCATCTCGGCACCGGGCCGGGCGGCGTCGTCCGGCTGTCCGCCGCGTCCGTCCCCACCGCGACTGGAGTACTCCGATGACCGTGCTGGCAGCAGCGGCGAACCAGCCGACGCTCGAGGACTTCGGGCAGGACGTCTGGTGGATCGTGCTCCTCAAGATCGTGGGCGTCTTCGTCGTCCTGGTGCTGCTGACGCTGTTCGCGATCGTCTTCGAGCGCAAGGTCGTCGCCCGCATGCAGCAGCGGATCGGCCCCAACCGGGTCGGGCCGCGGGGCTACCTGCAGAGCCTCGCCGACGGGCTGAAGCTCGCGTTCAAGGAAGACATCATGCCGGCGATGGCCGACAAGCCGGTTTACTTCCTGGCGCCGGTCATCGCCTGCATCCCGGCCTTCGTGGCGTTCTCGGTGATCCCGCTCGGCCCGGTCGTGAGCATCTTCGGCCAGCGCACACCTCTGCAGCTCACCGACGCCCCCATCGGAGTCCTGGTGATCCTCGCCTGCTCGGCGATGGGCGTGTACGGGATCGTGCTCGCCGGATGGGCGTCGGGCTCCACCTACCCCCTGCTCGGCGGCCTCCGCAGCGCCGCGCAGATGGTCAGTTACGAGATCGCGATGGGGCTGTCGATCGTCGCCGTCTTCCTCTACGCCGGCTCGATGTCGACCTCGGAGATCGTGGCGGCCCAGGCCGACGGGAACCAGCTGTCCTTCTTCGGCCTGGAGTTCACCGGACCGAGCTGGTTCGCCGTCCTGCTGCCGGTGTCGTTCGTCATCTACGTGATCGCCGTGGTCGGTGAGACCAACCGGGCGCCCTTCGACCTCGCCGAGGCCGAGAGCGAGCTGGTCGGCGGCTTCCACACCGAGTACTCGTCGCTGAAGTTCGCCCTCTTCTTCCTCGCCGAGTACATCAACATGGTCACCGTCTCGGCGCTGGCCGCGACGCTGTTCCTCGGCGGCTGGCGGGCACCGTGGCCGATCTCGATCTGGGACGGCGCCAACTCCGGCTGGTGGCCGCTGCTCTGGTTCTTCCTGAAGGTCGTCGTCGCGCTGTTCGTCTTCATCTGGTTGCGGGGCACGCTGCCCCGGCTGCGCTACGACCAGTTCATGCACTTCGGGTGGAAGGTGCTGGTCCCGGTCGCCCTCGTCTGGATCCTCGCGGTCGCGACGATGCGCACCGTGGCGCGGGAGGCGGAGCTCTCCACCGGAGAGGTCGCCCTCTACGTCGGCGTCCCGATGGCAGTGGTGGTGCTGATCGGGCTGCTCGTGGCCGGTCGGATCGCCCAGCGCGACACCCGGCTCGCCGCGGCGGAGGCAGCCGCCGGGTCCAACCACCCCACGGAGCCCGACGTCGACATCCTGCCGCCGGCCGGTCCCCGTCACCGGCCGACCGGCGGTCCGACCCGGGCCGAGGGCGGGTTCCCGATCCCGCCGATGGATCTCAAGGTCCCGCCGTCCCCGCGCCTGCGGCGGCAACCGGTGACCAGCGACGGCGCCCCGGTCGTGAGCACGGGGCGGCGTGGCACCGCCACTGTCGAGGAGGACGGCGATGTCTGAGCGGCGCGGGCACGGGAACGAGCGCGGGCCCGGGGGCAAGCCCGGCGAGCAGGACATGGTGCGGCGCAGCGCCGGGGAGGTCGAGCGCTCCACCGAGGGCGGCCGGAACCGTCCGGCGGTTCGGAACAGCCTGCTGCCCACCGCGGCGCAGGGCTTCGGCGTCACCTTCGCGCAGATCTTCCGCAAGGTGACCACCGAGCAGTACCCGTACGAGCCGAAGGTGACCAAGCCGCGCTACCACGGGCGGCACGTCCTGAACCGGCACCCCGACGGGCTGGAGAAGTGCGTCGGCTGCGAGCTGTGCGCGTGGGCCTGCCCGGCCGACGCCATCTACGTGGAAGGTGGCGACAACACCGAGGACGAGCGCTACTCGCCCGGTGAGCGCTACGGCCGCGTCTACCAGATCAACTACCTGCGGTGCATCTTCTGCGGGCTGTGCATCGAGGCCTGTCCCACCCGCTCGCTGACCATGAGCAACGACTTATTTTTTTTTTATGATAAGGGGAGCTACGTGATCTACACCAAGGAACAGCTCATGGCTCCCCTGCTGCCGGGCATGGAGGCCCCGCCGCACCCGATGCGGCTGGGCGACGACGAGAAGGACTACTACCTGCGGGTGCCGGGCTCGTCCGACGCGGAGCCAGGGAACGCCGGGGCGGCGGGGCGGGCGGACGGGCGAGGAGCGCTGGTATGACGCTGCTCGCCGCCGCGGCCGACACCAGCATCCGGCTCGGCGGTGTCGAGGCCGTCGTCTTCTGGGTGCTCGGACCGGTCGCGCTCGCCGGTGCCCTGGGCATGGTCTTCAGTCGCAACGCGGTGCACTCCGCGCTGTGGCTGGTCACCACGATGCTGTGCCTGGGCTTCTTCTACGTGGTGCAGGAGGCCCCCTTCCTCGGGGCGGTGCAGATCATCGTCTACACCGGCGCGATCATGATCCTCTTCCTGTTCGTGCTGATGCTCGTCGGCCGCGACTCCTCGGACTCCGTGGTCGAGACGCTGCGAGGCCAGCGGATCGCGGCCACCGTCCTCGGCGTCGGCTTCGCCGCGCTCGTGGGCGCCGGCATCGCCCAGGCGACCCGGGACCTGCCCGTGATCGGCCTCGAGGCGGTGCAGGGCTCGGCGGGGAACATCCCGGCGATCGCCGAGCTCCTGTTCACCCGCTACCTGCTCGCCTTCGAGGTGACCAGCGCGCTGCTGATCACCGCCGCGGTGGGCGCCATGGTGCTGGCGCACGTCGAGCGCGAGCCCGGCAACCGGCGCACGCAGAAGGAACTGTCGCGGGCCCGCTTCCTCACCGATCGGCCGCAGACGCATCCGGGACCGGGCGTCTACGCGCGGGGCAACTCGGTGGCGGCCCCGGCGCTCCTGCCCGACGGCTCCCTCGCGGAGTCCAGCTTCGCCACCGGCACCGAGGTGCAGGAGATCGAGCAGATGCCCCGTCCCACCGGGCGCAAGCAGATCGGCTCGCCCGACGCGATGTTCGGCACCCTCGAGGGGACGCCCAGCGACATCCCCGGCGGGCGGACGGGCGGTGAGCACCGGTGACACTGACCTACTACCTGGTGCTGGCCGCGATCCTGTTCACCATCGGCGCCGTCGGCGTGCTCGTCCGCCGCAACGCCATCGTCGTCTTCATGTGCGTGGAGCTGATGCTCAACTCGGTGAACCTGACCCTGGTGACCTTCGCCCGCGCCACCGGCACCCTCGACGGCCAGATCATGGCGTTCTTCGTCATGGTCGTCGCCGCCGCGGAGGTCGTCGTCGGTCTCGCGATCATCATGTCGATCTACCGGACCCGCCGGTCCGCGTCGATCGACGACGCCAACCTGCTCAAGTACTGACGGGGACTCACAGTGGAAACCTTGCCCTCCACCGGGCTGCTCTCCTACTCCTGGCTGCTGATCGCCCTGCCCTTGGCCGGTGCCGCGGTGCTGCTCCTGGGCGGTCGCCGCACCGACCGTTGGGGACACCTGCTCGGTACCGCCACGGTGGTGGCCGCGTTCGGAATCGGTCTGCTGTGCACGTTCCAGCTGGCGAGCGTGGAGGAGCGCGCGGTCGAGGTCGAGCTGTTCACCTTCATCGCCACCGGCGAGCTCGACGTCCGCGCGGGTCTGCTCTACGACGCGCTGTCGGCGATCTTCGTCCTGCTGATCACCGGGGTCGGCTCGCTGATCCACATCTACTCGATCGGCTACATGGCCCACGACGAGGGCCGGCGCCGGTTCTTCGCCTACCTCAACCTCTTCGTCGCGGCGATGCTGCTGCTCGTCCTCGGCAACAGCTTCGTGGCCCTCTACGTGGGCTGGGAGGGCGTCGGTCTCGCCTCCTACCTGCTGATCGCCTTCTGGTACACCCGCCCCGCGGCCGCCACGGCGGCGAAAAAGGCGTTCATCATGAACCGGGTCGGCGACGTCGGCCTGGCGCTGGCCATCTTCGTGATGTTCGCCCAGCTCGGGACGACGTCGTACGGGGGTGTGTTCGGGGCGGTCGGCACGCTGGCCGGTGGCACGGTCACCGCGCTGGGCCTCCTGCTGCTGCTCGGTGCGTGCGGCAAGTCCGGCCAGTTCCCGCTCCAGGCGTGGCTGCCGGACGCGATGGAGGGGCCGACGCCCGTCTCGGCGCTGATCCACGCAGCGACCATGGTCACCGCGGGCGTCTACCTCATCGCCCGCTGCGCGCCCATCTACGACCAGACGCCCACGGCCCGCACCGT
>JALYMS010000277.1 GCA_030773535.1 Actinomycetota bacterium
CCCAGGTCGCGGCAGGCCTCGAGCCACCCGGAGTGGGTGCCGAACCGGTAGGGGAGGACGGTCGCGTCCAGCGCGGTCAGGGAGTCCCACAGCTCCGGGTCGGTCATCTCGTCGTGCGGGTGCAGCCGCAGCTCACCAGCCGCCGCCCCATCGCGCAGGTATGAGGTGAGCCACCGGTTGCCGTGCGGGTCGTCCAGCACGTCACGGTGGATGAACACGTCGAGGACCGCCTGGGGGAGGTCCCTCAGGGTGTCCACCAGCATCGGAACGATGCCTCCGTCCATGTTGGCGCGCAGCCAGCGCAGGTGCAGTCCCAGGTGCCACTGGCCGCCGGAGCGCTGACGGCGGCGACGGCGGCTCTGCTCCATGGTCGCGAAGTCCACGACGTGGGGATGTGGCACGACCAGCGCCTCCCGGCCCCAACGGCGCCGGATCTCGGCGGCTGCGCCGGGGGTGAGCGTCACCAGCGCGTCAGCCGAGTCGACGAGGATCTCGAGCCGCTCCTCGTGCTCGCCCGAGTTCTCCCGGGTGGTCGTCCGGAGGTCGTGCACGGTGAACACCAGCGGGATCCCTCTCCGGCGGACAAAGCCGGCGATCTCCCGCAATTCGGCCGTGGTGTAGACGTCGAAATCGAACTGGACGTGCAGGACGTCATACGCCGCCTCCCGTAGCCAGTGGAACGGCAGCCGTACCGGCGGCCAGCGCGTCCCGTACCGATTCGGAGCCCCCTCCGGCAGCGGATGCGGGAGCCATACCGGCCCCGACCCGTCGGGCGCGCACAGGTGGGCCAGGTACACGTGAGCCGAGGGCACCGACGCCACGGCGATGATCCCACGCGGCGCACCGTCCGCCGGGGGAAGTGCGTGTCCTGGCGCTGCGACGCTGTTGGCGGCGAAGCGGAAGTTGCCACCTTTGCTGCTCGGTCGCAACCTCTGCGCCGCCATCCCAGCACGCTGGCCTGCCGTCTCGCGCACGGACCCTCCTCGGGTCACCGGCCGTACAGGCGGAGATGAGGGGCCCGACCCTGGACCCGGTGTGCACCGCGGTGCCGGTGGTCGGGTGCGGACATGCCCCGATCGGCGGGACAGCATGCACCGCCAGGAAAACGACGTCTCTCATCCCCTGATCGGGTCACGTCCCTCATGACCGGCGTTGGAAGCGACGCGCCGTCTCGAGCTCTCCGTTCGCCCCCGGTACGGGCGGCGGATCTCCCGCGGACGACACGGCTGCCTGGCAGGCGACGGTGCTCCGGCAGGCGGCGACTCTGGGGCCCCGCCCAAGAACCGCTCGGGTCAGACCTGCCCCTCGTTGTGCGGCTCGATGCTGGCCGAGGGGGTGACGCCCTCGTCAGCGGCCGGCTGGACCTGGCCCTGGCCAGGCTCCGAGCCGCTGCCGGCAGCGGTGTTGCGAGAGGACCGCTCCGGGTCGGTTACGTCCGTGGTCGTCGGCGCCTGCCCGATGCGCTTGGCGGCGTCCCCGGTTCCGGTTTCCTCGATGTTCGGTTCGCTCACGTCTCCTCCAGCCGACTCGGTACGGGTGATCGTCTCCTCCCTACCCAGCGGGCCGCACTTAAGCACCGTCATGGTGACCGAGGGTCGACTCGCCACATCGCCACCGCCCCTTCCCGCACACAATCGTCCTGATCAGCCCACCCGAGCGGCGGGACCACGGACGAAGCCGTGCCCGCCGGTTCGCCGGGCGTCAGTCGGTGAAGTGAACGGCTTCCAGGCGACGGCGGTCGACCTGCACGGTGAAGACGTCCCCCCAGTTGAGGTGGCCGGTCGGGTGGAAGTCCTGCCGCTCCTCGACTACTCGTCGCAGTTCGCCGCAGAGCGGGAACTCGGTGGGGACGCCGGCCATGGAGATCAAGCCCGTTGGCGGCGAGGCAGAAGACGCGGCCCTCGAGGGCCATGAACCGAGTGTGTCCGCGGTGTTGCGCGGGCTATCTGGCCAGACGCTCACGTGTAGTTCCTCTCCCTGCGCCGAGATGGTGTGGCAGGCCTGCGGCGATCGAGCGGTACAGCCGCTCGGCGCCTGCGGCGCACGGGGGACGGCCACCCGGGGGACCACATGCCCTGCGCGGGATCCGGCTACGGCTTGCGGGTTGGGTGCGGGCGCGGTGACATGGCCACACCACGCTCGTCGAGTTGCCTGGTCGATGGCCTCGAGCGACCTCGGCGCCGGAGTGGGGGACAGCGGTGACGACGTACACCGAGCTACGGCCGCAGGCGCCGGGGTAGGCCCCTGCTCCGTGCCGGGAACGAGACAGGGACAACGGGACCGGAGTCCCGACACACACGAGAGACGAGGGTGGAGATCGTGAGCGACGCAAGCGCTACCGCTGGCCTGCAGGTCGACCCTGCGCTGCGGGACTTCGTGGCCGACGAGCTGCTGGCCGGGCTCGATCTGCAGCCCGCGCAGTTCTGGTCGACCGTCGCCGAACTGCAGGAGCGGTTCTCGGGACGGGTCGGGAACCTGCTGCGCCGCCGCGACGAGCTCCAGGAGCAGATCGACGCCTGGCATCGGGAGAACGGGGCCGGGGACGTCGAGGCGCTGGAGGCGTTCCTCACCGACATCGGCTACCTCCTGCCGCTGGAGGAGCCCACCGTGCGCGTGGTCCGTGTGGACCGCGAGATCGCCGAGGTGCCCGGCCCCCAGCTCGTCGTCCCGGCGACCGTGCCGCGCTACGCGCTCAACGCCGCGAACGCCCGGTGGGGATCGCTGTACGACGCCCTCTACGGCACCGACGCGCTGCCGACGGAGCACGAGCCGGCGCGCGGCTACGACGAGCGCCGCGGTGCTCAGGTCATCGCCGAGGCAGACCGCCTGCTCGACGGCTGCTTCCCGCTCGCCGAGGGCAGCCACGCCGACGTCGTCGCCTACCGGGTGCCCTCCGCGGGAGAGCTCGCCGTCGAGACGGACTCGGGAACCACCGGCCTGGCCGAACCCGCTCAGTTCGTCGGGCACCGGCCAGGGGACGGCGACCGCCCGGCTGCGGTCCTGCTGCGCCGGCACGGGCTGCACCTGGAGGTGGTGATCGATCCGTCGACCCGGGTGGGCGGCCAGCACCACGCCGGGGTTTCCGACGTCGTGCTGGAGTCCGCGGTGACCACCATCGTGGACCTGGAGGACTCGGTCGCCACCGTCGACGGCCCGGACAAGGTCGGCGCCTACCGGACGTGGCTGGGGCTGCGCACCGGGAAGCTGACCGCGTCGTTCAGCAAGGGCGGGCACACCGTGACTCGCGAGATCAACGGTGACCGCAGCTACGTCGGCGTCGACGGCCAGGAGCTGACCCTGCCCGGCCGCTCGCTACTGCTGGTGCGCAACGTGGGGCACCACATGCGGCTGGACGCCGTCCGCACCGCCGACGGCGAGCCGCTGCTGGAGGAGGTCCTCGACGCGCTGGTCTCCGCGGTGGCCGCCCTGCACGAGTTCCGCGGGAACGGCCGGTACTCCAACACCCGGACCGGCAGCCTCTACATCGTCAAGCCCAAGATGCACGGCCCCGACGAGGTGGCCCTGTCGGTCGAGCTCCTCGCCGCCGTGGAGGAGGCGCTGGGCCTGGAGCCCACCACCCTCAAGATGGGCATCATGGACGAGGAGAAGCGGACCTCCACCAACCTCGAGGCCTGCATCGCCCGCGCGGCGGACCGGGTCATCTTCATCAACACCGGCTTCCTCGACCGCACCGGCGACGAGATCCACACCGACTTCGAAGCCGGCCCGGTGGTCCGCAAGGACGACCAGCGGTCGCAGACCTGGCTGAAGACCTACGAGGACCGCAACGTCGACGTGGCGCTGCGCGCCGGTTTCGCCGGGCAGGCGCAGATCGGCAAGGGCATGTGGGCCAAGCCGTCCGCGATGCGCGAGATGCTCGACACCAAGGGCGCTCACCCGAAGGCCGGGGCGAACACCGCCTGGGTCCCCTCGCCGACCGCCGCGACCCTGCACGCGTTGCACTACCTCGAGACCGATGTGCTCGCGGTGCAGGAGGAGCTCAGGCAGCGCCCGCTGGCCGACCGGCGCGGCCTCCTCGTGCCGCCGGTGCTCCCGGACCGTGGTGCCGGACTGTCCGAGGAGGACAAGCGCCACGAACTGGAGACGAACGTGCAGTCCATCCTGGGCTACGTGGTGCGCTGGGTCGGGCTGGGGATCGGCTGCTCGACCGTGCCCACGCTGGAGGGCGTGGGCCTGATGGAGGACCGCGCGACGCTGCGCATCTCCAGCCAGCAGATCGCGAACTGGCTGCACCACGGGCTGGTCGACGAGGCCCAGGTCCGGGAGACCTTCGCCCGGATGGCAGCGGTGGTCGACGAGCAGAATGCCGGCGAGCCGGGGTACTCGCCGATGTGCGCCGATCTGGAGGGCAGCCCGTCGTTCCAGGCCGCGCTGGACCTCGTCTTCTCCGGCCGGCGGGAGCCGAACGGCTACACCGAGCGGGCGCTGACGCAGTGGCGGCAGCGGGCCAAGGCGACGGACGCCGGCGAAGGGGAGCCGCGGACCCAGGAGGCCGTCCTCGACGACCAGGCACCGAGCCCGG
>JALYMS010000278.1 GCA_030773535.1 Actinomycetota bacterium
GGTCGCCGAGGCGCTTTCCGACGACGCCGTGCCCGCTCGGCAGTTCGAGGGCTTCTTCGGACCCACGACGGTCGGCGCGGCGTTCGAGCAGTTCTACGTCTGGGACATGCTGGTGCACCGGTGGGACATCGGCCGCGCCGTCGGCATCGACGCGACCCTCACCGACGCCGAGCTGGACCGGATCGAAGCGGGCGCCGACAGCTTCGGTCCGGCTCTGTACATGGATGGCATCTGCCGGCCCGCCCTCGACGTGCCGGACGACGCCGGCCGCGAGGTCCGTGCGCTGGCCCGCCTCGGCCGCGCGGTCTGAGCCGGCGACCGCGGGCGTCCCCTCGCGGATGACAGGGTGGTCGCCGTGGAGTTCGCGAACGTCGTCCGCCGACGACGCATGGTCCGCGACTACGACCCCGAGCGACCGGTGCCCCCTGAGGTGCGCGAGCGGCTGCTCGAGCACGCGATCCGGGCGCCCTCGGCCGGATTCACCCAGGGCTGGGCGTTCCTCGTGCTGGAGACACCGGAGGAGCGGAACCGATTCTGGGCAGCCACGACCGGCGACCACGCCGCCGACGGCTGGGTCACCCGCATGCGCCGGGCACCGCTGCTGATCGTGCCGCTGTCGTGCAAGGACGCCTACCTGGACCGCTACGCCGAGCCCGACAAGGGCTGGACCGACCGGGAGCAGTCCCGGTGGCCGGTCCCCTACTGGGACGTCGATGCCGGCATGGCGGCGCTGCTCGTGCTGCTGACGGCGGTCGACGAAGGGCTGGGCGCCTGCTTCTTCGGCGTCCCGCCCGACCGGGTGCAGGCGATCCGCGGCGCGTTCGGCGTCCCGGACGACCACCGGCCCGTCGGCGTGGTGTCGGTCGGCTACCCGGGCCCTGAGGACCGCCCGTCGCCGTCGCTGCGGCGCGGCCGGCGGAGCATCGACGACGTGGTCCACCGCGGCCGGTGGTGAGCGGACCGGGCACGGCGCTGCTCGCCGCCGCCGTCCTGCTCGGAGCCGCCACCCAGCGGGCCACCGGGCTGGGGTTCGCCCTGGTCGCCTCTCCGTTCCTCGTGCTGCTGACCGGACCGGCCGTCGGGGTGTCGCTGAGCAACGTGCTCTCCGCGACGCTGTGCGCGCTGGTGCTGGCCCGCACCTGGCGGCAGACGCTGTGGCGGCAGGTCGCCGCTCTCGCGGTGCCGGCGGTGCTGGTGATCCCGCTCGGGGTCGTCGTCGTGCGCACGCTGCCCGAGGGGCCGCTGCTCGTCGCGGTCGGAACGCTTTCGGTCGCCGCGGTCGTGGTCGTCTCCGTCGGGCGCCGGAGGGCACTGCCCACCGGCCGCGGCTCTGCGGTCGTGGCCGGGGGGCTGGCCGGTTTCCTCAACGTCGTCGCCGGTGTCGGCGGGCCGATGGTGACCGCCTACGCGGTGTCGAGGCACTGGCCGCTGCCGGTGTTCATCCCGACGGCCCAGGCGACCCTCCTGGTGGTGAACGTCGCATCGCTCGTCGGCAAGGGCGTGCCGTCGCTGGGGCCGGTGGTGTGGACGGCCAGCGGGCTGGCGCTGATCGCCGGCCTGGGTGCGGGTGAGCTGGTGAGCCGGCGCCTGGGCGCGGCGCGCGGTCTGCAGCTGGTGATCGCCGTCGCCCTGGCCGGTGGGGTCGCAACGGTCGCGCGCGGGCTCGCCGAGCTCTGAGCCGCCCGGTCCCGGCGGACGGCAGCTTCGCGACTGGTTGACTGCCCGTCGTGGGAAACGAGCGAGGATCGCGAGCCGTCCTGGTGACCGGGGCCTCGCGCGGCATCGGCCGCGCCGTCGCCGAGGCCTTCGCGGCGCAGGGCGACCGGGTCGCCGTGCACTGGGGCACCTCGCGCGAGCGGGCGGAGGAGGTGCTGGCCGGGCTGCCGGGCAGCGGCCACGTGCTGGTGCAGGCCGACCTCGCCGACGCCCAGGCAGTCGGCACCATGGTGGACCGGGCCGCGACGGAGCTGGGCGGCCTCGACGTGCTGGTCAACAACGCCGGGATCTTCACCGCGCACCCGCCGCTGTCCACGACCTACCAGGACTGGCAGTTGGCGTGGTCCCGGACGCTCGCGGTCAACCTCGTCGCCGCGGCTAACGCCACCTTCCGGGCCGTCCCGCACCTGGTGGCCGCCGGCGGCGGAGCGGTCGTGAACGTCTCCAGCCGCGGCGCCTTCCGGGGGGAGCCGGACACCCCGGCCTACGGCGCGTCCAAGGCCGGCCTCAACGCCTTCGCCCAGTCGATGGCGCTGGTGCTGGCGCCGCACGGCATCTCGGTCACCTGCGTGGCTCCGGGATTCGTCGAGACGGAGATGGCCCGCGAGGTGCTTGACGGACCCGGCGGGAAGGCCGTCCGCGCCCAGTCGCCGTTCGGCCGGGTGGCGCGCCCCGAGGAGGTCGCCGATGCAGTGCTGTGGCTCGCCTCCCCGGGGGCCCGCTTCTCGACGGGCACGATCGTCGACGTCAACGGGGCCTCCTACCTGCGCAGCTGAGCCGTCGCGCCGCTGCGACGCGCACACTGGCAGCCATGTCCTCCCTGAGCCGGTTGCGGCTGCCGCGCCGCGCCGGCCGGCGGACGAACCTCGGGCTGCTGCTGCTGCTCATGCTGGCGGCCGGCAGCGGCGTGCTGGCCTTCGGCGTCGGGACGCCGGGTCCGTCGCAGGCCGTCGTCCTCGTGCACGGCGCTGCCGGACTGGGCCTGCTCCTCCTCGTGCCCTGGAAGACGGTGATCGTGGGCCGGGCGAGGCAGCGCCACCCGGCCGGCCGGGCGCCGTCCGCCGCGGTGCTTCTCGGCGTGCTGGTCGCCGCCACCGTCCTCTCGGGCATCACGCACGCCATCGGCGTCGCCGGGCCGTGGCCGGCCGTCGGCGGTCTCACCGGGGTCGTGCTGCACGTCGCCCTGGCGGTGTGCCTGCTCGTGGCGCTCCCCGTGCACGTGTGGGGGAAGCGGCAGCGGCCGCGGCGCACGGACCTCACCCGGCGGGCCCTGCTCCAGTCCGGCGGTCTCGCGGTCGGGGCGGCGGCACTGTGGACGGCCACCGAGGGTCTCCTGCGCCTCACCGGCGCCCCGGGCGCCGACCGTCGGGGAACCGGCTCGCACGACCGCGGCACCGACGACCCCGCGGCCATGCCCGTCACCCAGTGGTTCACCGACACCGTGCCGGGATCGGTCGCCGGCACCCTCGAGGTGGTGGCGGGGAACCGGCGGACGACGATCCCGATTGCGGACCTGGATCGCGGGGACACGCTGCGCGCCGTCCTCGACTGCACGGGCGGGTGGTACGCCGCGCAGGACTGGCGGGGCACGTCGCTGCATCGGCTGCTGGCCGAGTCGCTCGACGGCGACCTGCCGGCGGACGGCAGCATCGACGTGATCTCGCGCACCGGCTACCGGCGTCGGCTGCCCCTCCGGGACACCGAGCACCTGCTCCTGGCCACGTCTGCCGCCGGCCGGCCGCTCTCGCCGGGGCACGGTGCGCCGGTCCGCCTGGTCGCTCCCGGCCGCCGCGGCTTCTGGTGGGTCAAGTGGGTTGCGCGGATCGAGGTCGTCGACGCGCCGTGGTGGGTGCAGCCGCCGTTCCCCCTGCAGTGACCGGCCGGCGCGGACCTGGAACGGCCGTTCGTCGCCGCCCGTCGCGGCGGTCCGGCCGGCGGTTCCGCCGCGCCTCGTAGGCCGTGCTCACCACCACGACCACCACCACGGCGGCCCCGATGAGCAGGGGTGCCACGTCCATCATCGGCCTCCTGGGTACGCCCGGACGGAAGGGCGCCACCCTAGGGGCGAGCAGGCCGCCGGCCGGTCAAGCCCTGCGTGCCGCGGGTCAGTCGAGTGTCGCGAGCCAGTTGGTGAGCAGCTGCGCGCCGGCGTCGCCGCTCTTCTCCGGGTGGAACTGGGTGGCCGAGAGCGCGGCGTTCTCGACCCCGGCGACGAAGCGGTCGCCGTGCTGGGCCCAGGTGACCAGCGGCCGTGCGATCGGGCTCGGCGGGCCGTCGGCGGCGAGCGGGAACTCGCGTACCCCGTAGGAGTGCACGAAGTAGAAGCGCTCACCGGCCAGACCGTCGAAAAGGACGCTGTTCGCGGGCGCCTCCACGGTGTTCCAGCCCATGTGCGGCAGGACCGGTGCCTTCAGCTGCTCCACCACGCCCGGCCACTCGCCGCAGCCCTCCGCGTCGTGCCCGTGCTCGACGCCGCGGTCGAAGAGGATCTGCATGCCGACGCAGATGCCGAGCACCGGCCGGCCGCCGGCCAGGCGGCGGCCGATGAGCCGGGGACCGTCGACGTCGCGCAGCCCGGTCATGCAGGCGGCGAACGCGCCCACACCGGGGACGACGAGGCCGTCGGCGTCGAGCACCGCCCGCGGGTCGGCGGTGACGGTCACGTCGGCACCCACCCGGGTCAGTGCCCGCTCGGCCGATCGAAGGTTGCCTGACCCGTAGTCGAGGACCGTCACTCGAGGACGAGCCTTCTGCACGCTTGCCACGCTACCCGCAGCGCCGGCGACGGCTGCGGGATTCCCCGCTCGCGCACCCGCGGCGCCGGCTCCGGGGTCCCGGTGCGCAGCGAATCGTCCCCGCAGGTGAGATGGGCGGTCTTTCCGGTCAAGGCGGCCTGGCTGCCCGCCGATGACCTGGACATGCGTGCCCTCGCCCAGGACGGGGAACGGGTGGCCTTCTGGCGCCGGCACCCCGTGAGCGGCGTGGTCCTGTGCCTGGCCCTCCCCGCGATGGTCGTCCTGCGCACGCTCACCTCGCCCGACGCGCCGAACAGCACCCTGGTCCTGCTCCTGGCCGCAGCGGTGGCCGGACTCTCTCCGCTGCTGCTGCTGGTCGCGGTGGAGCGGCTGGTCCGCCATCCACGGGGACGGCTGTTCTTCGACGCGTGGGAGGCAGTGGGCATTCTTCTGGTCATCGTCTTCTCCCTGCTGGACGGGGGCGTCCGCAGCCCGTACGTCCTCTTCCTCTTCGTCCTCCTGGCCCATGCGGCCCTCGCCTATCCCCCGATCGGCGTGGCCCTGGCCGGATCGTTCATCGTCACCGGCTACCTGGCCATGGGGCTGGGAGCCGGCGGCACACCGGTGCACGACCTGGTGCTCGTCGCGGGGGCGCTGGTGGTGACCACGGCCACGTGCGCCTTCGCATCGGCCAACCACGTCCGTGTCTACGAGCGCACCGCCGCCTACGCCCGGGAGATCGCCGCCCTGGCCGAGCGTGAGGTCTCACCGGCACTCTGAACCACCGCGCGTTCCACGAGCGACTGGAGCGGGAGACGCGGCGGGCGGACGCCGACCATCCGGTCAGCCTGCTCATCATCGACGTCGACCGGTTCAAGGACGTCAACGACGCCCATGGCCATCCCCCACCGGGGACGGCGTCCTCGCCCTGGTCGGCGGCATCCTGACCGGCCTGATGCGGCCGGGCGACTCGGCCGGCCGGCTGGGCGGCGACGAGTTCGCGCTGCTGCTGCCCGGAACCGGAACAGAGCAGGCGGCCGGAGTCGCCGAGCGACTGCAGGAGCAGATCCGTACCGCCGCCGCGGCCCACGGCGCGACGGTGAGCGTCGGGCTCGCCACGGTGACCGCTCCCGGAGCCACCGCGCTGCACGCCGCCGCCGACGCCGCGGCATACCGGGCCAAACGCGAGGGCCGGGACCGCGTCGTCGTCGTGAGCGAGTCGGAGGTTGCCGCGCACTCGCCGACCTCTGCGTGAGGCCTCGCGTGCGGCCGAGCCCGTTCCCTACGTGAGTCCCGTCGTCGCGATGCCCTCGACGAGATAGCGCTGGAGGCCCGCGAGGACCAGCACCATGGGCAGCGTCGACAGCAGTGCCATCGACATGAGGGCCGAGTAGTCGGTCGTGTACTGCCCCTGCAGGAACGCCAGGCCGATCGGCACGGTGTAGAGGTCGACGTCGCGAAGGACGATCAGCGGCCAGGCCAGCTCGTTCCAGCGGTACATGAACGTGAAGATGACCAGGACAGCGACCAGTGGCTTGGACAGCGGCGCACGATGCTGCGGGAGATCCGGAAGGACGAGGCGCTGTCGAGCCGGGCGGCGTCGATGAGGTCGTCGAGGATCAAGAAGGAAAGTTCAGCCAGCGGTAGGCAACGAAATGCTGCCAGTTCACGCCGGTCGCGAAAGTGCTGGTCGCGGTGAGTCCCGGAGGCGCACCAGCGCCTCGTCCAACTTCTCCCGGCTCCCTGCCTCGTCGTAGGACGTCGGCAGCGTCAGTTCCGCCTGCTGCACCGCGTCGGAGCGGACCAGGACGGTGGTGCAGCACCGTCCTGATCCGCCGACGCCGGCTCCCTCCCTGTACCGACTTCGGACACCGCGACCCCGGTCGGGAGGGTCAGGGGCACGAGGTCGGCCACGACGGCGTAGTGGTCGCTCGGCTGCACGGCGTCCACCGGCCCGGCCAGCGCGAGACTGCAGTGGGCCACGCGCAGGGTCGGCCCGTGACCCCCGCACCGGACGAGGACGTAGTCGATGCGCCGGCCCCGATCGAGGCCGGGCTCGTCCATCGCGGTCAGGGGATTGCGCGGGTCGAAGGTGTGGCCGGGCTCCTCTCCGCGCGCGCTCTCCCATGCGTCCCGGTAGGCGACGCTGATGCCGTCGAGCGATGTCCGCCCGGTCCAGAACCGCATGCTGGACGCGTCGGGAGTGGCGTTGAAGTCGCCACCGATCACCACGTGCGCGGGCTCCTCGCCGACCAGCTCCTCGAGGCGGCGGGCGGCGGCTACTGCCTGGAGTTCCCGCTCGCGCTCGGCCGACTAGGCCCACGAAGGCCTGTGAGAGGCCAGGAGGACCCGGCCGAAGGGCTCCGGGGCCTCGACGTCGGCGATCACCGTGGCGCAGCTGTAGTCGCCCGTACGCGGCGTGAGATGGAGGTCCACCTCGTGGACCTCCCGGATCGGCAGCCGGCTGGCCACAGTCGCTCCGTGGTGGGTCCCGTCCCCGACCAGACCGATCCTCTGGTGCACGACGGTGTACTCCGGGCCGAGCAGGTCGGTGGCCTGATCGAAGCCGTCCTCCACGACGGCCTCCTGCAAGGCGAGGAGGTCGGCATCGAGTGCGCGCAGGCCGGCGCGCAGCACCTCGCGCCGCGCCGCCCAGTTCCCGTGCCGGGCGAAGAGATTGACCGTGGCCACCCGTAGCGTCGCATGGGGGCGGGCGGAATGCGACGCCGTCATCCCGGTCACGCTATCCAGTGCAGGCGTTCGGCGAGCTCACACCAGGCGAAGGATGCCAGCGGCGCTGGCCAGCACCGCGGCCAGCAGGAGGACGACGGCGAAGAAGACCTGTGGGCCGGTGCGCCCGGCGGTGTCGGAGTCGGCCTTCCAGATGCTCCAGGCCCCGCCCAGCAGGAAGCCGCCGAACAGCAGGAGGACCACGGCGGACGTCACGTCTGGGACGCCACCGGCTAGAGCGCGCCCTTGGTGGAGGGCACGTCGCCGACGCGCGGGTCGATTGCGACCGCGGTACGCAGGGCCCGGGCGAGGGCCTTGAACTGCCCTTCCACGATGTGGTGGGCATCGCGGCCGGCGTAGAGCACCCGCACGTGCAGGCTGATGCGCGCGTTGAAGGCGAAGGACTCCAGCACGTGCTTGGTCAGGCTGGTCGGGTAGTCCGAGCCGATCATCGGCGTCATGTTCTCGGGCTCGGAGTGCACGAAGTACGGGCGCCCGGAGAGGTCGACCGCCGCCTGCACGAGCACCTCGTCCATGGGGATCGTCGCGTCGCCGTAGCGGGTGATCCCACGCTTGTCGCCCAGCGCCTCGGCGAACGCCTGCCCGAGTGCGATCGCGACGTCCTCCACCGTGTGGTGGGCGTCGATGTGCAGGTCGCCGTCGGTCTGCACGGTCAGGTCGATCAGCGAGTGCCGCGCCAGCGAGGTGAGCATGTGGTCGTAGAAACCCACACCGGTGCTCACGTCCGCACGGCCGGTGCCGTCGAGGTCCAGCTCGACGAGGACCTTCGACTCCTTGGTCTGCCGCTCGATGCGGGCGGTGCGGGTCACGGGGTTCCCTCCGTCAGGTTTGGCAGTACGTCGGCCAGTACGTCGAGCAGGGCGGCACGGAACGCCGCCATCTCCTTGCGCGTACCGATCGAGACGCGCAGCCAGCCCTCGGGGCCGGTCTCGCGGATCAGCACGCCGCGGTCGACCAGCCCCTGCCACACCGCGTGGCGGTCGGGGAC
>JALYMS010000279.1 GCA_030773535.1 Actinomycetota bacterium
GATCCCTGTGCGGGACGCGACCCTCTGGTGACCGGCCGACGCGAGGCCCGAGGCGCCCGCCGGGCCGGCAGGGGCGCACGGGTTCGCCCTAGGGTCGAGGGGGTGCGTATCGCGGTGATCTCGGACGTCCACGGCAACCTGCTGGCCCTGGAGGCTGTGCTGGCCGATGTCGCCGAGCGGTCCGTGGACCTGACAGTCGACCTCGGTGACCTGCTCTCGGGTGGTCTGCAGCCGCGGGAGACCGCCGACCGGGCGATGGCTCTATGCCTGGTGTCGGTGCGGGGCAATCACGAGCGCCAGGTGCTCACCACGCCGCCGGAGCGGATGGGCGCCTCCGACCGCCTCCCGCACGAGACCATCACCGCCGAGCACCGGGCGTGGCCGGCCTCGTTGCCGCTGACCCGACAGGTGGCCGGCGGGGTGCTCGCTTTTCACGGCTCGCCCACCGACGACCTGACCTACCTGCTGGAGACCGTCGAGCCCACCGGGGCGCGCCCAGCCACCCAGGCGGAGGTGCTTGAGCGCCTCGGCGAGCACGCCACCTCAGGTGCGTGGTCGCTGCTGCTGTGCGGTCACACTCACCTGCAGCGGCAGATGCGCCTGCCGTCGGGCGTCCTGGTGGTCAATCCGGGCAGTGTCGGCTATTCGGCCTACGCCGACGACGTGCCATACCCCCACGTGATCGAAGCCGGCACGCCGCACGCCCGCTACGTGATCGTGGAGGACACCACCGGCTCCTGGCAGGCCAAGTTCCACGCGGTCACCTATGACTGGGAGCACGCCGCCCGCGTCGCCGAGGACAACGGCCGGCCGGACATCGCCCGCGGCCTGCACACCGGCCGCGCCTGACCCGCCTGGGACTCAGCCTTGCGACGCATCGTGCGGCCTGGAATGCACCTGCTCGTCGTGTCCTACAGGGGATGGCCCTCGGCCCACCCTTCCCCCGCCCCGCTGCAGCTGGATGAGCGCCGGTTGGGGAGATCGGACAGGAGTGCCGACTCCGACAGGCCGGTCCCCTCGGATGAGTGGGTCGGCATCGTCTGCCGGTGCAACGTCCGGCTGGACGGCCCAGGCCTCGTGCTCGGTGCCACGCGGGACAGCATGGAGAGGCGGCATGAACCGTTCCCGTTCCCTGCCGGGCGCCGATGGTACTGCTCGTCATCGAGACCTTGTGGTGGTCGCGGCGAGCAGGTCATGGGGCGTCCCATAGCGGCCCACTAAAGTCTTAGTAGCTGAAGGTCGTGGCGCCCTCGTCGCGGATCCACTGCCACATCAGCACGGTGTGCCCGGGGAGAATGCCGTCTGTGCACCTGATCCGGGAGGCGAGGGAAAGTCTCGGAGCCGTCCGCGCGCTGGGCCCCTTCTTCGCCGTTGACGTCGACCCGCCGCAGGACGTCTGGGATCGCTGGCAGTCGGCCGACGTCCTGGTCGCCCACCCCGAGGTGTTGCGCAGCCGTGCCGAGGCGACGCGTTCGCGTCCGGCCGCTGGTCGAGGCGATGGGGAGAACGTTCCGGCTGTCCCTGACCGTTCTCTGGGGGAATGTCACCTCGGCGGTGGCCGGTGCCGCACGGATGTGCATGCAGGCGCGTCCCGACCTCGCCCAGCAGGCGGGGGCCACGGTGGACGTCCTGCTGCGCACGGGCCCGCTCACCGGAACCGGAGCCTGGGTCCAGCCCGACCTCTCCCGGCAACGGTGGTTCCTCGCACGTCGCTCCTGTTGCCTGCTCTACCGCCTGCCGGGCGCCGCCCCGTGCGGGGACTGCGTCCTGCTGACCCCAGGCGTCCGGAGGCAGCAATGGGCGGCGGAGCTGCGCGACTGAGGATGGCGCGACGGCCTGCCCACCAGCGCTTGGCGGCGTTCGGCCCGGGCGGTACGTTTCTGCCGGCCGCAGTGTCGGCAGATCGGCACGCGTGCCGCGAGGCATGCATTTCACGAGGCACGAAAGAAGGGGTTCGTCCGCATGACCGCCACCCCGCACGCCGTGATCCCGGCCCGCGTCCACGTTCCGGCCTGGGCCTGGCTGCTGACCGCCGTCGGACTCTTCGTCCTGTACCTGGTGACGCAGGACAACGGAGCGGTCCTCAGCTCGGCCGGCGACATGGCACACGAGTTCTTCCACGACGCCCGCCACTCTCTCGGCGTGCCCTGCCACTGAGGACGGAGCGTCGTGGGCTTTCCGACCGCATCCGCCGAGGTACCGGCCTCCACCGCGCCACCCTTCGGTGCGCTGCTCGCGCACATCGCGGCCGCCGGACTGGTGGCCGGTGCGCTCTCGGGAACGTGGTCCCTGCTGATCACCGAGCGCGCCATCGAACCGGCGCTGGCCATCGAGGAGGCCCGCTCGGCGACCGGCGGCGGTGACGCAGAGGAGATGTTCAGCCGCACCACCCAGGTGCTCGGCGGTCTTCTCGGTGCGGTGCTCGCCGGCCTGGTCTGTCCCTGGTCTTCGCCGGGATCCGGCACCGGCTGCCGGCGCGCACCGACTTCGGCCGGATGGTCCTCCTCGGCGCGATCGGGTTCGCCGTTCTCGGCCTCCTCCCGGCGCTGAAGATCCCGGCGAACCCCCCGGCGGTCGGCGAACCGGGCACGGTCGGCACGCGGACGGCGATCTACGGTGCCGTGCTGGCTTCCGGTGTCGTCGTCGCACTGCTCGTGTCGGCGTCGGTCAGCGTTCTGCGCAGCCGTGGCGTCGGCATCCCGATGACGACGATCGCCGCCGTGATGGTCGGCGCCGTCCTGGTGGCGCTGATCCTGGTCCTGTTCCCCCACAGCCCCGACACCATCCCCGCCGACGTTCCCGCGGCTGTCGTCTGGGACTTCCGGCTGGCGTTGCTGGGGCAGCTCGCGGTGATGTGGGCGACGCTCGGGCTGGTCGGTGGGGCGCTAGTTGAGCGCTTGACCCGTCGAAGCGCCCCGGCGGCGGGCTGACGGCTTCCCCGCCGCCGGGAAGCGCCGCGCCCGATCAGCTCCGGGCGGGGTCCACGGCGACGGGCTCACGGTGAGCCCGGTGGTGACCGGCGTCCCGTGGCGTCTGGAGGACCGTCCGCGTGCGGTCTTCGACGTCGACCGGCGAGACGACCCCGGCGTCGGTCATCAGGGACTCCAGTGCCTCCAGCCAACGGTCGTAATAACGCCAGGGGGTGGCCTGCCCGGACTCCTCCCACCGCTGGATCGCCGCGATCAACGCCTGCTGGAACTGCGGCCAGTCGTACTGTCCGCTCTGGTATGCGGCCACGGCCAGCGCGAACGCCCGGATCTCCCACGCCGTCTCGAACGAGAGGTCCCCGCCCGACGGGCGCAGCGCCTCCTGATGGGGGAGGCGCAGGAGCAGGGGCTCGAGGTCCTCGCGGGTGGTCACCGCGCTTCCCGGCCCGGGTGCAGCGGCTGCCCGACGCCGATGAGGGAATCCCGGGTGACCAGCTCCGCCAGTTCCTCCTCGCTCCTCCCGTCGGTGTCGGCCGGGCGCTGGGGAAGCACCCAGTAGCGCAGCTCCGAGCTGGAGTCCCACACCCGGATCTCGGTGCTGTCGGGCACCTCCAGGCCGAAGTCCTCACGCAGCATTGTGCGCGGCTGCCGCACCATCCGGGACCGGTACGCCGGTTGCTTGTACCAGTTCGGCGGCAGGCCGAGCACCGGCCAGGGGTAGCAAGAGCACAGCGTGCACACGATCACGTTGTGCACCGCGTCGGTGTTTTCGACGACGACCATGTCCTCGCCCTGCAGGCCGCCGACGCCCAGTTCCGCGCAGGCGGAGGTGGCGTCGGCGAGCAGCCGCTCCTTGAAGGCGGGATCGGTCCACGCCCGTGCGGTCACCCTGGCGCCGATGTGCGGCCCGACCTCGTTCTCGTAGATGTCGGCGAGCCGGTCGACGGTCTCGGTGGTCATGACGCCCCTCTCGATCAGCATCGCCTCGAGAGCCTTCACGCGGGCGGCGATCTCCTCGTCCGACCGGACGCCGGACGCGGTGGGCGAGGGGGAGGTCTCAGCAGTGGTCACGGTTCTCTCCTGGACGGGGGCTGATGAGGTCGACGGCGTTCACGCACGTTGCAGGTAGGGCTCCCAGGCGTCGAAGTACACCGAGCTGTTGGGCTCGGCCGCGTCGGCGCCCCACAGCTCCCGCGCGTCGAAGCGCACGGTGTAGACGACTTGCGGGTGCTCGTCGCCTCCGTTGCCCGCGCTGTCCGGATAAATGAACGAGCCCGCCACGCGTTCGATCACGCCGGTCCGGCCACGGATGTACCGGGCGCGCCGGGTGTGCCCCAGCGGGTGGTCGTCGGCGACCCGTACCCGGTCGCCGACCGCGTACCCCGGCTGGCCGGCCTGCTCCCGACGGGCGGTTCCACCGTTCTTGACCACCGCCTCCATCAGCGCGACCAGCTCCGGGTCCGACCGCTCCGGCAACGGCTCGTCGGGGTGCTCGCGGTAGTGGCGGGTGCGGGCCTCGAGCTCGGCGGGATCGATCACGCCGCGCTCCTCGAGGAACTTCAACGTCGCGTGCAGCCAGTGCTCGTAGTACGGCGTCGTCAGGTAGTCCGCCGGGTGCATCTGCTCGATCGCGTACCGGAACTCGTCCAGGTTGAAGTGGCCCTTGACGAAGTTCGTGGGAAACATGGCGAAGACCGCCTTCTCCCAGTCGGCGTGCCAGACCGGCTCCTCCTCCTCGCGGACGACGGGGCCGAGCCCGTCGGTGCCACCCAGGTCGTGCACACCGTTCACGTGTCCTCCTCCGTCGCGGTCGGGATCAGGCCTGCGCGGACAGCGATCTCGCGTCCTGGTGCGCAGGCGGGGGCGGGAACCCGCCCGAGAGCTGCTCGAAGGCGTGCGCCACGCGCAGGCAGGTGGCGTCGTCGAAGCGCTTGCCGACGATCATCATGCCCACCGGCAGCCCCTCGGACAGGCCGGCGGGCACGCTCGTCGCGGGGTGGCCGCTGACGTCGAACGGCGCCGCGTTGACGATCATGTCCAGGGCCTCTGCGATGACCTTCTCCAGCCGGTCGTCCGGCCCGACGAGCGGCCGGGCCGTCATCGGCACCGTGGGCATGACCAGGACGTCGTAGCGGGAGAGCGCCTCGTCGTAGTGCCGGCGCACTTCGTGGGCGAGGTTCTGGGCCATCGCGTAGTGGCGGGTCTGCAGCTGCTCGATCGACCACCGGCCGGTCAGCGAGACGACCCTGACCGTGGGCGACCACTCGTCGGGGATCTCGCGGCTGCGCCGTCCGTAGTGGGCGACCAGCTCGGGGTCGTAGAGGCCCTCCCAGTTGTAGCCGTAGCCGTTGCCCTCGACCATCTGCACGGTCGCCCCGTCGGTGGCGATGACGTTCCAGACGTGCAGCGCATGCCGGTGCCACGGGAGGTCGAGGTCCTCGACCTCCATCCCGGCCTCGCGCAGGCGGGCGGCGGCCGTGCGGACGGTCTCGTCGACGCCGGGCTCGGAGAGCTCCTCCCAGCCGAAGCCCTCGGCGACCACGCCGACCCGCATGCCGGCGACGTCCTGTCCGAGGGCCGCGAGGTAGTCCTGCGGTCGCACGTCGGCGGGCTGGCGGGGGTCCCAGCCGTCCCGGCCGGCCATGACCTGCAGCATCCGGGCGGCGTCGGACACCGTGCGGGTCATCGGGCCGAGGTGGTCGAGGGTCATCTCGATGGGGAAGGCACCGGTGTAGGGGACCAGCCCGTGGGTCGGCTTGTGGCCGACGATGCCGCAGAAGGCGCTGGGCATCCGCACCGAGCCGCCCTGGTCCCCGCCGACCGCGATGTCCACGGCGCCGGCGGCGACCAGTGCCGCGCTGCCGCTGGAGCTGCCGCCGGTGGTGCGCTCGGGGTCCCACGGGTTGCGCACCGGACCGGTCTTCGAGGTGTGGCTGCCTCCGGAGAAGCAGAGGTCCTCGCACACGGACTTGCCGCTGATCGTGGCGCCGGCCTCCAGCAGGCGGGTCACCACGGTCGCGTCCCGGCCGGGGACGAATCCCTCGACGGTGCGCGACCCGTTCATCATGGGAAGGCCCGCGACCTCGACGTTGTCCTTGATCGCCACCGTGTACCCGGCCAGGGGCCCCTCGGCCGCTCCCCGGATCTCGGTGGTGACGTACCAGGCGCCGAGCGGGTTGTCGGCGTCCTCCGGGCGCGAGCCCTGCCGGTCGGTGGGTGCGGTCGGGGCGATGTCGGCGTAGAGCTCCTCGACGGCGTCGTACGAGGTGAGGAACGCCTCCACCAGGGCCGTGTAGACGTCGAGGTCGGCATCCGACACGTTCATGCCGAAGCGGCGCGCGACGGCGTCGACCTCCTCCTTGCTCGGCTTGGGCACAGCCACGGAGGCCCTCCTCGTGATCGGGGCTACGCGTTCAGGAGCCTCGGCTCGCGCTCCGTCCCGCGCGGCGGTGGCGCCAAACTACCAACGAACCGAGGGGCCGTACACGTGACTGCAAAGTTCAGTAACGGGCGGGGGCCCTCGCCGGGACTGCCGTGGTCGCCGACCACCGACGGGTGGCTCGATCACCTGTGGCCGGACGGCGTCGAGTCCCCACGGGCGCGCTCTCGGGGACACAGATGTCGTAGCACGACGCGAACTCAGCCGGACCTGGCGCAAG
>JALYMS010000280.1 GCA_030773535.1 Actinomycetota bacterium
CACCCGAAGCCGGTCCGGATCGTGTCGAGAGCCTGGCTCAACGCGATGTCCCGGGTCCTCGCCGTGGAGACCTGGCGCAGCACCTGGTTGACCGCCGCCATGTCGGCCAGGGCGGCTGCCTGCCGGTTTGTGGTCGCCTTGCGCTCCAGTGCCTGGGACACCAGCACGGCGATGGCGCGGAGGGTCGCCAGGCGTTGCTCCGAAAGTGCGAGGGTCTCGGTGGCGAAGAAGTCCATCGTCCCGGTGACCCGGCCGTCCTCCAGGAGAGGGAAGCAGATGCCGCTGCGGACGCCGACGCGCTGGGCGGCCGGGGCTCGTACGCAGTCGCGGACCTCGCCGAGGTCGGGCACGAAGACGAGGTCCCGGGACTTCCAGGCGCGTCCCGACAGCCCGACGCCCTCCTTGAAGGAGGCGCTCATCGTCACCCGGCGGAACTCGTCCCCCGCATCCCCCGACTCCTGCACGAAACGCAGGGCCTTCCCTTGGTCGTCGATCCGCCAATAGGAGCCGTAGGCCCAGCCGAACCGCTGGCGGACCTCGTCCAGAGCGGCCGCGACCGCCTGGGTGGTGGTCCGGGCCCGCGACAGCGCCGTCACGACGGCGGTGACCGCGTCGACATTGGCCCGGGCCTCGGACACCGCGGTCCCGTGGTGGTCGTCGGTGGTTCTGTTCCGCAGCCGCACGGCGGTACTCCCGGGTCATGATGCAACAGCTATTGACAGACATGTCGGCTCGCGACCCGGTCGTGTGGAGCCGAATTGCGGCCCGGTATGCGGAGCGGAGGCGGCGGCGGCTGCGGGGGACACTGGGCAGCATGTCGACGCACTCGCTGCTCCGCGCCCGGTTGCCATCGGCCGGTGTCGTGGCAGTCGGCCTGGCTGCCGGTTTCGGCATCGCGCAGGGCACCGGGATCCGGGCACTGGGCGGCGCGGTCTTCGTCGGGACCGGTCTCGCGGCCGGGCTGCTCTGGTACCGCCGCCGCGGCATCCCCACCGCTGTCGCGCTGGGGATCGGCTACGTCGGCGCGTTCGTCGCCGCGCACCTGCTCGCCCTGGGTGTCGGGCTGCCGGGCTGGCTGGCGGTGAGTCTCGTCACCATCTCCGCCGCGGGGGTCACGTACGCAGTCGCCGACAGCCCGCGCACGGCGGTCGCGGCGCGCTGAGCGCGTAGCCTGGGAAGGTCGCCGGGCCGGCGGCCGTTACCAGAGATGCCGCGTGCCGACGCCGCGGGATCCCCGAAACCCCCGAGGTGCCGTTCCGCATGCCCACCCGCGACGACCTGCGCAACGTGGCGATCATCGCCCACGTCGACCACGGCAAGACGACCCTGGTCGACGCCCTCCTTCGCCAGGCAGGGGCCCTCGGGCGCGCCAAGGGCGAGGGCACGGACAACGACTCCACGCAGGACCGCGTCATGGACTCGATGGACCTCGAGCGGGAGCGCGGGATCACCATCCTGGCGAAGAACACCGCCATCCATCTGGCCGACCAGAACGGGAACCCCGTCGTCGTCAACATCGTAGACACCCCCGGCCACGCCGACTTCGGCGGTGAGGTCGAGCGCGGCCTGTCCATGGTCGACGGCGTCGTCCTCCTGGTGGACGCCTCCGAGGGCCCGCTCCCGCAGACCCGCTTCGTGCTGCGCAAGGCCCTGGGCAAGGGCCTCCCGGTGATCCTCGTGGTGAACAAGACCGACCGCTCGGACGCACGCATCGGCGAGGTCGTCGACGAGACCTACGAGCTGTTCATGGAGCTGCTCGAGGACTCCGGCATGGACGTCGACAACCTCGACTTCCCCATCGTCTACAGCAACGGCAAGACCGGCCAGGCGTCCCTGACCCGACCGGCCGACGGCACCTCACCGGACAGCCCCGACCTGGCGCCCCTGGTGAAGACGCTGCTGGACACGATACCGGCGCCGGTCTACGACGCCGAGGAGCCGCTGCGTGCGCAGGTCACCAACCTCGACGCCTCGCCCTACCTCGGCCGGCTCGCCCTGCTGCGGATCCACTCCGGCACCATGAAGAGCGGCCAGCAGGTCGCCTGGTGCAAGGTCGACGGCACGGTCAAGAACGTCAAGATCACCGAGCTGCTGGTCACCGAGGGCCTGACCCGCACCCCGGCCGACAGCGCCGGCCCGGGCGAGCTCGTCGCCATCGCCGGCATCGAGGATATCATGATCGGCGACACGCTCGCCGATCCGAACGACCCGCGTCCCCTGCCGCCGCTCACCGTCGACGAGCCGTCGATCTCCATCACCATCGGGATCAACACCGCGCCGCTGTCGGGCAGGTCGGGCAAGAAGCTCACCGCCCGGCTGATCAAGAACCGCCTCGACCAGGAGCTGGTCGGCAACGTGTCGGTGCGGATGCTGCCCACCGACCGTCCGGACACCTGGGAGATGCAGGGCCGCGGCGAGCTGGCGCTGGCGATCCTCGTCGAGCAGCTGCGCCGCGAGGAGTTCGAGCTCACCGTCGGCCGGCCGACCGTCGTCACCAAGGAGATCGACGGCAAAGTGCACGAGCCGGTCGAGCGGGTGACCATCGACGTCCCGGGCGAGTACGTCGGCACGCTGACTCAGGCGCTGGCCACCCGTCGGGCACGCCTGGAGAACCTCGTTCACCATGACACCGGGTGGGCGCGGATGGAGTACATCGTCCCGTCCCGTGGCCTGATCGGGTTCCGCACCGAGTTCCTGACCGAGACCCGCGGGACCGGTGTGCTCAACCACAACCTCGAGGGCTACGAGCCGTGGCTGGGCGACATGCGCGCCCGCCCGACCGGTTCGCTGGTCGCCGACCGGCAGGGCGTGGCGACGACGTACTCGATGTTCTCGCTGCAGGAGCGTGGCTCCCTCATGGTGCAGCCGGGGACCGAGGTCTACGAGGGCATGATCGTCGGTGAGAACTCCCGTCCGGACGACATGGACGTGAACATCACCAAGGAGAAGAAGCTCACCAACATGCGCAAGTCCACCTCCGAGGAGCTGGAGCGGCTGA
>JALYMS010000281.1 GCA_030773535.1 Actinomycetota bacterium
CGGCCACCGCCCGGCGCCTGCCACGGAGGAACGCGGCCAGTGGCGACACCGTCGGTGAGCCTCAGACCTGCATGAAGGGGATGTAACCGGTGGGGAGGTCGATGTAGACCACCAGGCGGAACATCACGTAGATCAGCACTCCGGTGATCGCGGCATACACGATCGAGGCCCGCCACGACGCTCCGCCGGAGAAGCGGAGGTACAGCAGAGCGAAGAGGGGGACCGCGACGAAGACCCCGAGCGCGAAGAAGGCGACGAAGAACGCGACGACCCAGGCGATCGCCGCACTCCAGGCCCGGCCGCCGGCTGTCGCGAAGACGTACTCCATGCTCTCGTCCTCTTCGGCCTCGTCGTCGACGATCGTGACGGCGGTGCCCTCGGCCGGCTGGGTGACGCCCTGCTCGGCGCCGGCGACCGCCGCCGTGCGGACCTGCTTGGCCTCGGGGGAGGTGTCGTCTGGCAACTCCTCGACGAGCGCGGCCATGGTCGAGGGGACGATCGCGACACTGCCCCGCCGCCCGCGGACCGCCTGCCGCGCCAGACCGAGCATCTTCAGCAAGGTGAGCAGGAAGCCGATCGTGGAGACGATCTGCGGGAACAGCGCTGCCCGGAACGGCCACTCCTGCGCCAGCAGATAGCCCAGCGCGAAGAAGGCGAGCATGAACGCCGCGATGGCCCAGTCACCCGGTCGCGGCCGCGTGGTCTTCGGCGTCTTTGCCTCTTGCTCTCCTGCCGCCACAGGAGCCCCTCCGGTCCGGGTCACCGGGACACCCCGGCTCGTTCAGCCTGCTCGGCCCGCTGCGCCGCCCGCCGCTTGCTGGCCTGCCGGACGTAGGGGCCCACGATCACGACCACGATGACGATCGCGAGTGCCAGCACGATCGGCTCGGTGAGCCAGGTCCAGCCGTCGAGGGAGTAGGAGAGGAAAAGGTAACGCTCGGCGGTGGCGCCGAGGACTACCGCGAGCAGGAACGGCACCCGGGGCCAGTCCCAGTGGATGCAGACGACGCCGAGGACAGCGGCTCCGAGCATCACGGCGATGTCGGCCGGGTTGTTGTTCGCCGTGAAGGCGCCGATCGACAGCAGCACCAACAGGAACGGCACCAGCCAAGTGCCGCGCAGGAAGGACAGCTTGACCAGCTGCTTGAGCAGCAGGAAGGAGACGATGACGGCGATGATGTTCGACACCACGGTGATCCACACCATGGAGAAGGTCACATCGAGGTGGGTCGTCAGCATCTCGGGGCCGGGCTGCAGACCGGCGATGATGAAGGCGCCGAGCAGCACCGCCATCGAGACGCTGCCGGGGATGCCGAACGCGATGGTCGGGATCAGTGCGCCGGAGTCCTTCGCGTTGTTGTTCGCCCCCGCGGCGATGACCCCCTCCATCGACCCCTTGCCGAAGAGCTCGGGGTGCTTCGAGGCCTGCTGCGCCGAGCCGTAGGCGATGAACTGGGAGACGCTGCCGCCCAGGCCGGGGATGATCCCGACGCCAATCCCGATCAGGCTCGACCGCAGCACGACGGTCCAGTGCTGGAAGGTCTCCCGGATGCCCAGGGCCAGCCCGGCGTAGGGGTCCGCGGTGGCTCGCCGCGCGATTGCGGCCTTGCTCAGCATCAGCTGCAGCAGCTCGGCGCCGCCGAACAACCCGACGACGAGGGCGACGATGCTGATGCCGTCCCAGAGATACAGCGTGCCGAACGCATAGCGCGGCACACCGGCCTGCGGGTCCAACCCGACCATCGAGACGATGAACCCGGCAGCGGCCATGACCAGGCCCTTGGCGATGTCGCGACCGGAGAGCGCGATGACGAAGCTCAGGCCCAGGATGGTCAGCATGAAGAACTCGGGCGGGCCCAGCGCGAGGACGAGCGGGCGCATGATCGGCACCGACAGCGCCAGCACGAAGGCACCGATGATGGCGCCGAGGGTCGACGCCAGCAGCGCACCCCCGAGCGCGCGCCCGGCCTGCCCCTTCTTCGTCAGCGGGTAGCCGTCCAGCACAGTCGCCGCGGACGTCGCCTCCCCGGGGACGCCGAAGAGGACCGAGGTGATGTCGCCCGTGGTCGCGGTCACCACGTACATGCCGAGCAGGAAGGCGAACGCCTGCACCGGCTCCATGTAGAAGGTGAACGGCAGCATCAGGGCCAAGGAGACCGAGCCGCCGAGGCCGGGCAGGATGCCGACCGCGAACCCGATGGCGATGCCGGCCAGCATCGTAAGCAGGATCGTGGGTTCGAAGATCCCCAGCAGGCTGCTGAAGAAAATCTCGAGCATGAGGTGGTCCTCGGGATCCGGTAAGAGAGCGCGTCAGCGGGAGAGGTGGCCGAGCACGTCGTCGAGGTGCAGCACCGCGGCGTACTTGAGGTTCATGTCGAAGAGGTTGACCTTGTGGGACAGCGTGCTCCGGTCGAACACGGCCTCCTCGACCACGGCGACCCTGAAGCCCGCTGAGTAGGCGTCTACCACGCTGGCGCGGACGCAGCCACTCGTCGACTCACCGGCCACGAAGAGCGTGTCGACGTCGAGCTGCCGCAGCCACGTGGACACCGGGGTGCCGAAGAAGGCGCTGGCCCGGCTCTTGCGCACCATGAGCTCGCCGTCGAGCGGGGCGAGGGACGGCATGAAGGCATAGCCGGCCACGTCGTCCTCGCCCTGGACCCGGGACCGCTGGGTCGCGGCGCCGAGCCGGGAACCCGGATGCGCCTCGCCCGTCGTGTGCACCACCGGGATGCCGGCCTCGCGCGCGCCGGTCAGCAGCTTCTCGATCGACGGGAGCGACTCCCAGGCGTTGAGTCCGCAGGTGGCCGGCCACTCGTCGATGGCCTCGGCCAGCGGCTGCGGCCGGTCCCCGAACACCTTCGCGTAGCAGTCGATCATCAGCAGCGCCGGCCGAGTGCCCAGTGGACGCTCCTTCTCGTACCGGCTGGCGATCAGGCGTTCATCGGGACCGATGACGTCGTCCCAGCAGTGCTCGGCGCCTCGCCCCACCCCTGTCGCCTCCTGTTCGGCACCGTTGCCACCGCGCCGGGCCGCGAGGGTGGTCAGCGTCATAGTCGCGGGTCTACTGAAGCATGCCTGGGGGTCGCGGTCCATAGGTCTTACCAATGAGCTTCGGCTGACGTATGGTCCCTGGCACATGAGCCCCCCGACGTCGTCCGCCCGGCGCCTGCCGCTGGAAGGCGTGCGCGTGCTGGACCTGGGGTCCTACATCTCCGGCCCCTGCGCCGCGGTGCTCCTCGCCGAGATGGGCGCGGACGTCGTGAAGATCGAGCCACCGGCCGGGGATCCCTTCCGGTCATGGGAGGCCGGGGGCCTGAACGCGACGTTCGTCGCCTTCAACCGGGGCAAGCGCAGCGTCGTGCTGGACCTCAAGGCCGACGCGGACCGCGCCCGGCTGCTCCACCTCGTGCGCACCGCGGACGTCCTGATCGAGAACTTCCGCCCGGGGGTCCTGGAGCGGCTGGGTATCGGCTGGGCCGTGCTGTCGGGCATCCGGCCGGAACTGGTGCACTGCAGCATCAGCGGCTTCGGCAGCGGCGGCCCGTACGCGGCGATGCCGGCCTACGACGGCGTCGCGCTCGGCTACAGCGGCCTGGCCGGGCTGCTGCTCGACCCCGAGGACCCACGGCTGCGCGGACCGGCGCTGGCCGACGCGATCACCGGCCACTCCGCGGCCTTCGCAGTCCTCGCCGCACTCCACGCGCGGCACCGCACCGGGCACGGGGAGCAGCTCGAGATCAGCATGCT
>JALYMS010000282.1 GCA_030773535.1 Actinomycetota bacterium
CTGGCGGGCAGCACGTCCGGCTCGACGGCAGGGTGGGTCGCGAGGTTGGCGTAGACCTCACGCGTCGCGGTCGACCGGTTCATGGTGATGAAGTGGATCCCGGGCACGCCCTCGTCGAGGAGCGTGCGGCACAGGTCGGTGGCCACCTCGACCCCGAAGGCGCGTACCGCCGCCCGGTCCTCGGGCCGGTCGCCGTCGAGTGCGGCGAAGCGGTCGGCCAGGTCCGCCGGGAACGCCTGGCCGGAGAGCTGCACGATCCGGGCGATCTGCCGGGCACTGGTCACCGGCATGACCCCGGCGATGATCGGCACGTCGCAGCCGCGCGCCGTGACCCGGTCGCGCATGCGCAGGTAGTCCTCGGGACGGAAGAACATCTGCGTGATCGCGAAGTCCGCTCCCGCCCGGCACTTCGCGACGAACCGCTCGACGTCGGAGTCGAAGTCCGGTGAGCGCGGATGCCGCTCCGGGAAGGCGGCGACGCCCACGCAGAAGTCCCCCATGGAGCGGATGAGCTCGACGAGCTCGGCGGCGTAGTGCAGCCCCTCGGGATGGGCGACCCAGTCGGCCTGCGGATCGGCGCCGGGCGGATCGCCACGCAGCGCGAGCAGGTTGCGCACGCCGGCCGCCGCCAGCCGGCTGACCACGTGCCGCAATTCGGCGACGCTGTGGTCGACGGCGGTCAGGTGCGCCAACGGGGTCATCGTCGTCTCGGTGGCGATCCGCTCGGTCACCGCGACGGTGCCCTCGCGGGTGGTTCCACCGGCGCCGTAGGTCACCGACACGAACGAGGGGCGCAGCCGCTCCAGCTCCCGCAGCGCCGTCCACAGCTGCGGCTCGGCCTCGGGCGTCTTCGGCGGGAAGAACTCGAACGACCACGTCGGCCGCTCGGATTCGAGCAGCTCGCGCACGGTCCGGGTCACAGGGGACAACGGTACGGCGGCCGCCGAAGTCCTCGCGTTCCGGAGGATTCCGCTCCTCCCTGCATCCGCCTGCGCAGCGGGCCGCGAAGAGGCGAAAGCACCCGCGACGGACGGAGACCGGCATGACGACGACCCACCCCCTGGCACCAGCCTGCTGGCGGGATCCCGTTCCACCGGATTGCGCAATACTGACCGGGTGACCGCCGGGACGCAGCAGCATGCGCCCGCCCGCCCGACGGCTTCCCGGCTCGCCGCGGCCGAACTCGAGCGTCTCCGCACCGCGGTGAGCGCGGCCCTCGATGAGTTCCTCGCCCATCAGCGGCTCACCCTCGCAGCGATGGACCCCACCCTGGCCCCGGTCGTCGACGAAGTGGCCGCACTGGCCGCCGGCGGCAAGCGGCTGCGGCCGGCCTTCGCCTACTGGGGGTGGCGCGGCGCGCGCGGCGAGTCCGGGGCGGAGGACGAGGCGGCCGTGTTCCGGGCCGTCGCCGCACTGGAGTTCGTGCACGCCAGCGCGCTGGTCCACGACGACGTCATGGACGCCGCGCACACCCGCCGCGGCCGACCCGCCACCCACGTCGGCTTCGCCACCCGGCACGCGGTCGAGGACCTGGGCGGGAACGGCGAGCTGTTCGGCACCGGGGCGGCCATCCTCGTCGGCGACCTGGCCCTGGTCTGGTCCGACGAGCTCCTCGGCACCTCGGGCATCTCCACGCCGGCGCTGATCAGGGCCCGCCGGATCTGGGACACCATGCGCACCGAGGTCACCTCCGGGCAGTACCTGGACCTCCTGCGGGCCGCCGGCGGGCTGCCCGGCCCGGACGGCGCACTCACGGTGGCCCGCTACAAGAGCGCCGGCTACACCGTGCAGCGCCCGCTCCAGCTCGGCGTCGCCATCGCCGGAGCCGGCGGCGACGTCACCGACGCGTGCACCGCCATCGGACTGCCCCTGGGCGAGGCGTTCCAGCTGCGGGACGACGTCCTGGGGGTCTTCGGCGATCCCGCGGTCACCGGCAAGTCGGCCGACGACGACCTCCGCGAGGGCAAGCAGACGCTGCTCATCGCGCTGGCCGAGGAGGCGGCGGACGGCGCGGGCCGCCGGCTGCTGGCCGGGGTGCTGGGCGACCCCACCGCGGGAGAGGAGCAGTTCGACGCCGTCCGGCAGCTGATCGAGAGCACGGGAGCGCGCGCCCACGTCGAGGAGCGGATCGCCGAGCGGACGACCGTGGCCCGCACGGCCATCGCCACCTCCCCCCTCTCCCCCGACGCGCGAGCCGCCCTCGACGCGCTCGCCGTCGCCGCCACCAACCGCACCGCCTGACCGTGCGCACCGTTCCCGGACGCACCGAGCGGATCGTCGTCGTCGGCGCGGGACTCGCCGGTCTGTCGGCTGCGCTGCGCCTGCGCGGCGCCGGCCGCGAGGTGACCGTGGTGGAGCGCGGTCCGGGCCCGGGCGGCCGGGCCGGCCGCGTGGAACGCGAGGGCTACGCCCTGGACACCGGCCCCTCGGTCTTCACCGCCCCCGAGCTGGTCGGCGACGCCCTGGCCGCCGTGGGCGAGAAGCTCGAGGAGCGGCTGACCCTGCTGCCGCTGGAGACGACCTACCGGGCGCAGTACGCCGACGGGTCCCACCTGGACGTCCATGCCGACCCCGACGCCTTCGCCGACGAGGTGGCCGCCCTCTGCGGCCCGGCGGAGGCGAGCGCCCTGCGCCGCTACCTGGCCGACCTCGCCGAGCTCTACCGGCTGCAGCTGAACACGTTCATCGACCGCAACCTGGACTCGCCGCTCGACCTGGCCGGCCCGGAGCTGCTGGCGCTGGCTCGCCGGGGGGGGTTCGGCCGGCTGTCCCGGCACGTCGAGCGGTACTTCTCCGACGACCGGCTGCGCCGGTTGTTCAGCTTCCAGGCCCTCTACGCGGGGGTCTCCCCGTTCCGGGCGATCGCCGCCTACGCCGTCATCGCCCAGCTGGACATCGGCGCCGGCGTCTGGCATCCGGTCGGAGGCATCGCCGCCGTTCCGCGTGCCCTGGCCGAGGCGGCCGCCGCCGCGGGGGTCAGGTTCCGGTACGACACCGCCGTCGACGAGCTGGAGACGTCCGGGCGCCGGGTCTCGGCCGTCCGGCTGGCCGACGGCGAGCGGCTGCCCGCGGACGCCGCCGTCGTCACCAGCGACCAGCCGCACACCCTGGTGCCCGGCCTCCGTCCCCCCCGGCGACCGGTGTACTCGCCGTCCTGCGTCGCCCTGCACCTTGGCGTCCGCGACGAGCTGCCGGGCCAGGCACACCACACGATCAGCTTCGGGGAGTCGTGGCGCGGCGTCTTCGACGAGCTCACCCGGGACGGCCGGCCGATGTCGGACCCGAGCCTGCTGGTCAGCATGCCCTCCCGCACCGACCGGAGCCTGACGCCCGACGGTGCCCAGGTGCTGAGCATCGTGGCGCCCACCCCCAACCTCGACCGGCGCAGCGGCGGCAATCCCGACCTCGACTGGACGACGCTGGGCCCCCGCTACCGCGACGAGGTCCTCCGGACTCTGGAGGCGCGGGGCTGGACCGGCCTCTCCGGCGCCATCGAGGTCGAGGAGATGGCCACGCCGCTGGACTGGGCCGCCCAGGGGATGGCGGCGGGGACACCGTTCGCCCTGGCGCACACCTTCGGCCAGACCGGACCGTTCCGGCCCTCCACCCTGCCGCGGCGCGGACCCGAGAACGTCGTGCTGGCCGGCTCCTCGGTGCAGCCGGGTGTGGGTGTGCCCATGGTGCTGATCAGCGGACGGCTCGCGGCCGAGCGCATCACCGGGCCGGTGGTGCACCCGTGACGGCCCTCGACCGGCTCCCGGCACCCCCCGCCCACCGCACGGAGCAGCAGGCGCGGCTCGACGCCGCCTACCGGCACTGCGCGGCGATCAACGCCCGGTTCGGCAAGAGCTACCATCTGGCCACCCGGCTGCTGACTCCCGACCGCCGGCCGGCGGTGCACGCGCTCTACGCCGCCGCACGCACCGCCGACGACTTCGTCGACGTCCCGGGCGCCGACCCGGCCGGCCAGCTCGCCGACTGGTCGCGGGCGCTGCTTACCGAGCTCCAGGCCGGCTGGTCCGACGACCCGGTCCGGCTGGGGACCGTGCACACCTACCGCCGGTACGCGATCCCCGTCGAGCACCTCGTCGACTTCCTCGCCGCCATGACCAGCGACCTGACGGTCACCGGCTACCAGGACATGGCGGCGCTGGACCGGTACATGTGGGGCTCGGCGTCGGTCATCGGGCTCCAGGTGCTGCCGGTGCTCGGCACCGCCCCCGGCGTCGCCCACGAGGAGGCCGCCCCGCACGCCATCGCGCTGGGCGAGGCGTTCCAGCTCACCAACTTCCTCCGCGACGTCGCCGAGGACGTCGACCGGGGGCGGGTGTACCTGCCCGCCGACGTGATGGCCGCGCACGGGGTTCCGCGCGAGCAGCTGGCCGAGAAGCGGCACGACGCGCGGTTCGCGGCGCTGATGCGGGAGATGGTGGCCGTCGTCCGGCGTCGCTACGACGACGCCACCCCGGGCACCCCGCTGCTCGCGCCCGAGTCCCGCGACTGCGTGCGGGCGGCCACCGCGCTCTACGGCGGCATCCTCGACGAGATCGAGCGGGCCGACTACCGCGTCCTGGACCGGCGGGTGTCGGTGTCCAAGCCACGGCGCCTGGCCGTGTTCGCCCGCCGGTTGACCGCCGCCCAGCTGGCCAGGGTCAGGGTGACCATGGCGAAACCGAAGAGCAGGTCCTCCACCGGCGCGTAGGCGATCCGCGGGCCCCAGATGGTGTCGGGGTCGTAGGTGACGACGTCGAGGCCGGTGAGCACGCCGTTCATCAGCAGCTGGAAGACGATCACGATCGCGTAGGCGACCCAGAACACCGGCCGCGTGACCATGCGGGTCCGGTAGACGGCCAGGTCGACCACCAGGACCGCCACGACCGCGGTCACCGCGAGGGCGGAGTAGCTCACCGCCGCACCCCTGCCTCGGCCTCCTCGGCGGGATAGCCGGCGTCCCAGCCCGTCACCTTCCGGACCGCCTCCAGCGCCAGCACCGCACACACCGGCACGACGAGGAAGAACAGCACCTCCTCGACTGGGATGCCGCCGGGCAGCCGGACGCCGAGGGTGCGGGTCGCCGAGTAGTCCCAGTGGCCCTCTGCGATCGCGTAGAGGACCCAGGCGAGGAAGACGACGAACTCTGGGAGGACGGCGACCAGCAGCCGCCGCCAGCGCGCGTAGACGCGGACCCCGAGCACCAGCTCCAGCGGTGCCGTGACGACGAGGCAGCCCGCGAGCAGCCCGAGGTAGGTCAGCTGCTCCACAGCACGAGCTTCCGCGTGGACCCGACCCCCGGATGGACCGCGCTCAGAGAGCCAGCGCCTGGGCCCGGCGCGTGACCTCGGTGTGCCGGTCGTCCCGGAGCGCCTGGACGGGGGTGCCGGGCAGCGAGTCGTCGGCCCGGAACATCCAGTCGAAGGCCTCCTCGTCGCTGAAGCCGCCGTCCTTGAGCACGGTCAGCAGCCCCGGCAGGTGCTTCAGGATCGCGCCGTCCTGGAGGAAGTCCGCCGGGATCCTGCTGTTGCCGCTGCCGGGGACGGCCATGAGCTTGCGGTCGCGCAGGAGCTGGCGGACCCGGTTGGGGGAGGTGCCCAGGATCTGCGCGGCCTCCGCCGGAGTGAGCGTGTCCATAGGGGGCCAGCCTATGGCGATAGCCCTCGGCCCTCCACCGCGCTCGGTGCGCGGTCTGCGGTGCCCGCCGCTGCGTGTCGACGGCGTGTCGCGCCGCCCGGCCGGACCGGTGGGCGACCGGGCGCACACGATGGGGCCGTGCGGCCTGAGCGGACTCCGATCGACGCTCCGGGCCGTCGCGACCGCGGTCACCTGACCATTGGCACCACGGGCCACGACCGCCCCCCGTACCGCGTGGTTGGCCGAACCCGTCCCGGACCGCTCCTACACTCAGCCCGGTGGACACCGTCATGACCGACCCCGCCGTGGGCCTGGTCCTCGAGGGGCGGTACCGCCTCGAGGAGCGGCTCGCCCGCGGCGGGATGTCGACGGTGTACGCCGCCACCGACCTGCGGCTGCACAAGACCGTCGCGGTCAAGGTGATGGCCGAGCACCTGGCGCACGACCCCACGTTCGTGGACCGGTTCACCCGCGAGGCGCGCGCCGCCGCGATGCTCAGCCACCCCAACGTGGTCGGCGTCAGCGATCAGGGCAGCGACCAGGGCCTGGTCTTCCTGGTCATGGAACTCGTCCGTGGACGCACGCTCCGGGACCTGCTCACCGCCCGGGGCCGGCTCACCGTCGCCGAGGCCTTCGCCGTGCTGGAGCCGACGCTCGCCGGTCTCACCGCCGCGCACCGGGCCGGGATCGTGCACCGCGACATCAAGCCCGAGAACGTGCTCATCGGCATCGACGGCGTGGTCAAGGTGGCCGACTTCGGCCTCGCGCGCGCCGTCGTCGGCACCGGGACCGCGCAGGCCAGCCAGACCGGCGGCGTGCTGATCGGCACGGTCGCCTACCTGTCCCCCGAGCAGCTCGAGCGCGGCAAGGCCGACGCCCGCAGCGACATCTACGCCGCCGGCATCGTGCTCTACGAGATGCTCACGGGGCACCCGCCCTACGGCGGCGACACCCCTCTGGCCGTGGCCTACCAGCACGTCCACCACGACGTCCCCGCGCCGTCGGAGGAGGTGCCGGGCCTGCCGTGGGCCGTGGACGAGCTCGTCGCCCGCGCCACCCGCCGCGACCCGGCCGGCCGTCCACTGGACGCCGGTGCGTTCCTCGCCGAGCTCGGCCACGTCCGCAAGGACGTCGGCATCGAGCCGGTCCCGGTGCCCACCGGCCGGAGCACGGCCGGTCCCGGCACCCTGCGGCCGACCAACCGGCCCACCCGTCCCCGGCACCCGAGCGACCCGATGACCGAGGTGCTCGGCAACCGGTCGGACCGCGGCGGGC
>JALYMS010000283.1 GCA_030773535.1 Actinomycetota bacterium
GACGCCCTCCCAGATGTGCTCGGCCCGCTGGCTGACGCAGTAGATGGCGCCGCGCGGAGTCTGCAGCACCTTTCCGGCGCCCACGACGATCTGCCGGCTGACGAGGAACGGGATCAAGACGTCGGCCCGCCGGCTGAACTCGCCGTGCCGGCCGACGAGGTAGTTCTCGTGGCAGCCGTAGCTGTTGCCCGCCGAGTCGGTGTTGTTCTTGAACAGGTAGATGTCGCCGGTGACGCCCTCCTCGGCCAGGCGCTGCTCGGCGTCGACCAGCAGGCCCTCGAGGATCCGCTCGCCGGCCTTGTCGTGTACGACCAGCTCGGAGAGGTCGTCGCACTCGGCGGTGGCGTACTCGGGGTGGCTGCCGACGTCGAGGTACAGGCGGGAGCCGTTGCGCAGGAAGACGTTGGAGCTGCGGCCCCACGACACCACCCGGCGGAACAGGTAGCGGGCCACCTCGTCCGGGGAGAGCCGACGCTGGCCCTTGAAGGTGCACGTGACGCCGTACTCGGTCTCGATGCCGAAGATCCGTCGGTCCACGCTCCGAGACTAGGCGCCCAGACCGACAGAGGGCGGCTTCCGTGCCGCAACGCCGGTTCTGAGCGGGTGAACCTATGGCTCGTCACGAACGCTTCGATTCCAGGTGCTTCAGTAGCTCGTCGAAGGCCTCCTCCACCGCATCGTGATCGTTCTGCGTCGCGCGTTGCTTGCCGTGGATGAGCGCGGCCCGGTTGACCTTGGCGAAGTCCCCGTAGGGGAACTTGTACCGGCCCTTGGTCTCCTCCGACGCATCGGGATCGACTGCCAGGTGCCACGCGGCGTACCCCTCGTAGCCGTGCTTCTCGATCTCGGCGTTGCCGTCGTCGGCCGAGGGTGCCGCGTCGGACCACTCGGTGGTGTCGTCGTACTTCCCGGCGTCGATCAGCTTCCGTGCCTGGGCGACGCCGGCCTCGTTCACTCGGTATTCGGGCATGACCCAGGCCTACCCCGCCCATGCCTGCCCGCACCGGTTGTCGGCCGGTCCGTCTGGGCAGGTCGCGGCGGTGGAAACGGAACTCACGACCGGCCAGAGCCTGGTCATCTCCCTGGGCATGGCCGTGCTGCTGGCCGGGCTGCACCTGGCCGCCTCGCACGTGCGCCGGCTCCCGCTGGTGCCCGAGCGGGCAACCGCCTCCTTCGCCGGCGGGCTGGCGGTCGCCTACGTCTTCCTGCACCTCCTGCCGGAGCTGGCGGAGGGCAACGAGGCGGTGGGCGAGGCGCTGTCCGACGTCCTGCAGCCGACGCCGCTGCTGGATCTCGGCATCTTCGCCGTCGCCCTCACCGGCTTCACCGTCTTCTACGGGCTGGAGCGGCTGGCGCGGAGGCATCGGTCGGCGGCCTCGGGCGAGCCGGCGGCCTCCGTCTACTGGCTGCACCTGGGCGCCTTCGCTGTCTACAACGCCCTGATCACCTACACGACGGCGCTGCGGGTGCGCACCGGCCTGCTCTTCGCCGTGTTGTTCACCGTGGCGATGGGCCTGCACTTCGTGCTGACCGATCGGGGCTTGCAGGAGCACTACCCGCGCCGCTTCGCCGCCAACGGCCGGGTCCTGCTGGCGGGGGCCCTCCTGCTCGGCTGGGGGCTGTCGGCGCTGGCCGCACCAGTGAGCACGCTGCTGGTGGTCCTGCTCACCGCGCTGCTGGCCGGGTCGGTGCTGCTCAACGTGTTCAAGCAGGAGCTCCCGTCAGACCGGGACTCCAGCTTCGGCTGGTTCCTCGCCGGGCTGGTCTTCTACGCGATCCTGCTGGCGCTGATCACCGCGCTGGCGGAGTGACTCCTCCTCAGCCGGCGTCGGACCGGGTGTCACCGTCGCTGCCGGTGTCGCGGTCGGCGGGCCCGGGCTGCGGCCCGGAGCCCTCGCCGCTGTGCCGGGTACCGCCCGCGGTGTCGGGGTTGGCCGGGTCGCCCAGCCCCGGCGGCGTGCCGGGCTCGGACACGCTCGGGGCGTGCACGGAGGCGGCGGTCTGCCCTTCGCGGGCGTCCGGGGCGGGGTCCTCGTCGCCGAGCAGGGTGCGCAGGGCAGCGCCGACGACCCGGCGGAAGGCGCGCTTGGGCCGGCGTCGGTCGAGCAGCGCCACCTCCAGCTGCCCCGCAGTGAGGCGAGCCGGGCCGCCGTTGCCGGAGCCGGAGGTGACCGGGCTGACGGCCGACAGGGCCCGGACCCCGACGGCGAGGGCGTCGGACAGGCCCATGCCGGGCGAGAACTGCTCGCGGAGGTGTCCGGTGACGGCGTCGGCCTGCCCGCCCATGACGACGAAGTCCGGCTCGTCGACCACGGAGCCGTCGAACGTCAGCCGGTACAACTGGTCGTTACCGGGGCTGTCACCGACCTCGGCGACGCAGAGCTCCACCTCGTAGGGCTTCATCTGCTCGGTGAAGATGGCGCCGAGGGTCTGCGCGTAGGCGTTGGCGATGACCCGGCCGGTGACGTCGCGGCGGTTGTAGGAGTAGCCGCGGACGTCGGCCAGGCGCACGCCGGCGACCCGGAGGCTCTCGAACTCGCTGTACCGGCCGACGGCGGCGAACCCGATGCGGTCGTAGAGTTCGCCGACCTTGTGCAGGGTCGAGCTGGGGTTCTCGGCGATGAAGAGGACACCGTCGGCGTAGGTGAGGACGGCGACGCTGCGACCGCGGGAGATGCCCTTGCGGGCGTACTCCGAGCGGTCGCGCATGAGCTGCTCGGGCGAGGCGTAGTACGGCATGGTCATGGCGTCACGCCTCCCGGGTCATGTTCTGCCGGTCGGCTTCCGCCCGGTCGGCGACGATCGTGTCCGCCACCGCGGCGACCTCGGCGTCGGTGAGCCGTACGGCTCCCTCGGCGTCGACGCGGTAGACGATCGGGTAGAGCCGGCGGACCGGGTCGGGGCCGCCGGTGGCGGAGTCATCGTCGGCGGCGTCGTAGAGCGCCTCGACGACGGTGCGGGTGGCGCCGTCGGCGGGCAGCCCCTGGCGCCAGGTCTTCTTGAGGGAGTTCTTGGCGAACAACGAGCCGGAGCCGACGGCGGCGTAGCCGCGTTCCTCGTAGTTCCCGCCGGTGACGTCGTAGCTGAAGATCCGGCCGGGCGCCGTGCCGGGCGCGGCGTCGAGGTCGAAGCCGGCGAACAGCGGGACGACGGCGAGGCCCTGCATCGCGGCGCCGAGGTTGCCGCGGATCATGGCGGCCAGCCGGTTGGCCTTGCCGTCGAGGGAGAGGGTGAGGCCCTCGATCTTCTCGTAGTGCTCGAGCTCGACCTGGTAGAGCTTCACCATCTCGATGGCGATGCCCGCGGCGCCGGCGATGCCGATGACGCTGTAGGAGTCGGCCGGGTAGACCTTCTCGATGTCGCGGCTGGAGATCAGGTTGCCCATGGTGGCGCGGCGGTCGCCGCCCATGAGGACGCCGCCGTCGTAGGTGACGGCGACGATCGTGGTGCCGTGCGGGGCGAGGTCACCGACCGGCAGCTGCGGGACCGGGCGGCGGCCGGGCAGCAGGTCAGGCGTGGTGGCGGCCAGGAAGTCGGTGAACGAGGAGCCCACCCGGTCCAGGTAGGCGGGCGGGAACCCGCTCCGGCCAGCTGACGACTCGATCACTCATCCGCCTCTCCCGCCTGCATCTGCCGGCGTGACGTGCTGATCCGACCGGTGCTCCGCGAGCTGGTGCTGCGCGTTCCTGGGCGTCGCTGCGACCCTACCGGCGGGGTGCCCGGGCGGCTGGGCCCTCCCGTTCGGCGCGGGCCGCGGCCAGCTCCGCCTCGACCTGCTGGCGGATGGTGTGGAACTGCACGTAGTACGCGGCGGCGTGCAGTACCTCGGGATTGTCCTTGAACTGCCCCAACCCGCCGTTGCAGTTGAAGCAGAGCAAGGCCCGAACTGCGCCGGTTTCGTGATCGTGGTTGACATGGACGGCCGGCGACACCTTGCAGATCGCGCACAGCCCACCCTGGTTTGCGAGAAGGGCGTCAGCGTCTCGGGCCGTTATGCCGTAACGACGCTTGAGGTGGTAAGTCCGGGAGCCGCCCAGCTTTTCCAGCGTTGCGCGATCCCGTGCGTTGTGGCAGGGCTTGCAGTACGAATGTCGACCGGACACGTTCGCCCGGGTGGAAGGAAACTTGGCCAGCGGCTTGACCTCTCCGCAGTCAGGGCACCACTTGAATCCCTCTGGCACGACAGCGTCCGGCTTGTGACGAGACCGGGGTAGCCCCTGGCGGCGCGCCTTTGAGGCCCTCAGCCGCAGCCGAGCGTGAGTACGGCAGTAGAACGCCAATCCGTCCCGGCGCCGCCTGTCTTTGGTGAACTCGGATACAGGACGATCGGCGCCACAGTCAGAGCAGTACTTCTTGGCGTCCAT
>JALYMS010000284.1 GCA_030773535.1 Actinomycetota bacterium
GGGCCCCGCCGGAAGCCCCGACTACGTTCGGCCCCCGTGCGGCAGCGTTTTTCGGTGCGGGCTGTGGTCGTGGGGGACCGGGCGGGCACCGTCGTCCCTGACGCCGTGGTGGACGTCGCCGACGGGCTGATCAGGTGGGTCGGGGCGGCCGCCGACGCCCCAGCGGCGGCCGCCGACGGAAACCGCGTCGAGCTGCCGGGGATCCTGGTGCCCGGCCTGGTCAACACCCACTCGCACGCGCCGATGGCCCTCTTCCGAGGTCAGGGGGAGGGGCTGCCGCTGGACCGTTGGCTCCGGGAGGTGATGTGGCCCCGCGAGGCGCGGCTCACGGCCGACGACGTCGAGGTGGCGATGACCGCCGCCTCGGCGGAGATGCTGGGCAACGGCATCACCACCAGCGTCGAGATGTACTTCCATCCCGAGCGGATCGCCGCCGCGGTGCGCGCGAGCGGGGCGCGCGCGGTGATCGCCACCCCGCTCATCCCGCTGCCCGGCATGCCGCCGGTTGAGGAGCAGCTGCGGACGGCGGTCGAGCTCGCGGCCGGCGTGCCCGCCGACGGGCGCATCGAGTACGGCATCGGCCCGCACGCCGCCTACACCGTGCCGCTGCCGGTGCTGCGGGAGGCCGCCCAGGCGGCGCGGGAGCACGGTCTGCTGTTGCACCTGCACGTGGCGGAGACCGCGACCGAGGGCGCCGGTCTGTTGGCCGAGCACGGCCGCTCGGTGCCCACCCTGCTGGCGGACCACGACATCCTCGGCGGGCGGGTGCTCGCGGCCCACTGCGTCCACCTGGACGACGCCGACCTCGAGCTGTGGCGGCAGCACGACGTCGCCGTCGCCCACTGCCCGGCCAGCAACGCGAAACTGGCCAGCGGGATCGCGCCTGTGCGGGCTCTGCTCGACCGGGGCATCCGAGTCGGGCTGGGCACCGACGGGCCGGCGTCCAACGACGGGCTGGACCTGTTCGCCGATCTCCGGCTCGCCGCGCAGCTCGCGCGCCTGGCGAGCCGCTCGGCCACGGCGCTGACCGCCGCGGAGGCGTTCTGGCTGGCCACCGGCGCGGCCGCGGACGCCATCGGACGGCCGGACCTGGGGCAGCTGGAGGTGGGGCGGCGGGCGGACCTCGTGCACATCGACACCCGAGATCTGGTGTTCGAGCCGGTCGGTACACCGGCGGACCTGCTCGCCCACCTGGTCTGGTCCGGTGCCGGCCGGCACGTGCGCGACGTCTGGGTCGGCGGGCGGCAGCTCGTCGCCGAGGGCGCCTCCCTGACGGTGGATGCAGCGGCGCTGCGGGGCGACGTCGCCGCGCGAGCTGTCCGGCTGGCAGCGGGCTGACCATCCGGCGACGACTGTCGGGAATCCAGGCTCCGGAAGCCGTCCCGGACCCTGTCTTTCCCACACTCGCAGGCCGTCATGATCGCGTTCGTGTCGGTTCGCGGTCGTTCGGTAAGCCCTTTGACGTGCCGGTTGGAACGACGACGCACATACGTGCATGAGCAGGAGCATCGCCAACTGCAACCACGTAGGCAGACCCGCCTTTGAGGTTTCCCGAAGGGAGACCGTCTGTCAGGTGATCGGAGCAGCGTTGGATCGTCCGGACTTCTTGTCCGGACATTCGCCGGCGCCCTCCTCCAGTAGGGCAACAAGGTCCATGGGCCCCGACGTGGTCCGTCCCGACGACGGGTTGTCTGGGTGGGAAGGGCTGATCGCCGCCCTCGGCACCATGCTGCGGGCCGCAGAGGAAGACCGACAAAGATGCCACCTGAGTGGCGCGGTGGGACGGTTCCTCCGGTGCGGTGTCGCACCTGTCCATGAGGAGCGTCGGTGGAGCTGCCGCACTTGCTGCTGGAGATGTCGGCTCTGCTTGTACTGGCCGTGATGCTGGGCCTGTTGGCCCGACGTATCGGGGTGCCGCTGAGCGTCGTTCTGGTGGTCGTCGGCTTCCTCGCCGCCGCGGTGGGCCTCACCCCCGAGATCGGCCAGCTGCAGGGTGAGGCCTTCCAGGAGGTCGTGGTCTTCCTCTTCCTGCCGGTCCTGGTCTTCGCGGCCGCGCTGGGCATCGATCTGCGCGCCTTCGTGCGCAATCTGACCGCCATCCTCGTCCTGGCGGTCGCGGCCTTCCTGGTCTCCGCGGTCCTGGTGGGCATCACCTTGCACGTGGCGCTGGGAACAGCGCTGGCGACGGCCTTCCTCTTCGGCGCGTTGATCTCGG
>JALYMS010000285.1 GCA_030773535.1 Actinomycetota bacterium
GGGTCGACGATCCGTGCGCTGCTGACCCGCGCGGGGCTGAGGGCGGAGGCGACGAAGGCGGCCGGATCCTCCGACCAGTCGACGATGTCGATCTTCTCGCCGTGCAGCTCGCTCATGACGTTGCGCACCCGCTGTCCCATGGGCCCGATGCAGGATCCCTTGGCGTTCAGCCCCGGCACCTTCGTCCGCACCGCGATCTTGGACCGGTGCCCCGCCTCGCGGGCCACGGCGACGATCTCAACGCTGCCGTCAGCGATCTCGGGCACCTCGAGGGCGAAGAGCTTGCGGACCAGGTGGGGATGGGTCCGGGAGACCGTGACCTGTGGCCCGCGGAAGGTCCGGGCGACCGAGACGACATAGGCCTTGATCCGGCTGCCGTGGGTGTACTCCTCCCCCGGCACCTGCTCGGCCGGCGGGAGCACCGCCTCGACCTTCCCGATGTCGATCAGCACCGTGCCCTGCACGTTGCGACGCTCGTGCGCCTGCACGATGCCGCCGACGATGTCGCCCTCCTTGCCGGCGTACTCGCCGAAGGTCTGCTCGTGCTCGGCGTCGCGCAGCCGCTGCACGATGACCTGCTTGGCCGTGCTGGCCGCGATCCGGCCGAAGTCGGTGGGGGTGTCGTCCCACTCCCGGACGACATCGCCGTCCGGACCGAGCTCCTGGGCGAGGACGGCGACCTCGCCGCTCTTGCGGTCGACGTGGACCCGCACGTGCTTCGCTGCGCCGTCGGCGTGCCGATAGGCGGTGACCAGCGCGGACTCGATCGCCTCGATCACCGTGTCGGCGGGGATGCCCTTCTCCCGCTCCACGGCCTTGAGCGCGGTGACGTCGATGTTCACTGTTGTTCTCCTCCGTCGTCGTCCGCATTGTCGTGGGCGACGTCCTGCGCGCTGTCCTCGGAATCGGCCCGCCCGAACTCGACCTGGACCCGGCCCGACCCGAGCTCGGGCCAGGGCACCTGGCGAGGGGTCGGCGGGCGCTTCTTCGCTCCTGGCTTGCCCTGGACCTCGACGGCGAGGGTGACGCCGGAGTCGCCGACGGCTGTGATCCGGCCCCTGACGTCCTCGACCGAGCCGGCGGGACCAACGCCCACGGCGACCATCCGGCCGGTGTTCCGTCGCCAGTGACGCGGCTCGGTGAGCGGCCGGTCGACACCGGGACTGCTCACCTCCAGGACGTAGGGCGTGCGGCCCATCCCGTCGTCGTTGGAGTCGAGCACCTCCGAGACCGCCCGGCTGACCTCGGCGATGTCGTCGAGGGTCACGCCCTCGTCCCGGTCCACCACCACCCGAACCACGCTGCGCCGGCCGGCTGGGGTGACGACGAGCTCCTCCAGGTCGTACCCCGCAGACCCCACGACCGGCTCGATCCAGCCGGCCAGCCGGGCTGTGGCGGGGTCGGTCCGCTGGGTATCGCGAGAGCCGGACACGGCTTCCTCCTCCAGGATCGGGCGGCCGCACGATGCGGGGTGCTCGTCCCTCCGGCCGGGCACCGGCCGGACCCCGGCGCTGATGGGACCCGGTTCGAGGGGAAGTGGTCAGGTTACCGCCCTGCGCGCTGCACCGAGACCGCGACCGGAGGCCGAGCGCCGAGGGCCCGCACTGTGGCGGAAGGACCCGCGGGGTCGCCGGGCCGCGGCGGGGCGGCACGGAACCCGACCCGGACCGCATTACGACTCCGGGCCGTCCCGGCTGCGAGGATGGACCCGATGCGTGCCGTTCCCTCCTCCATCCCGCCGGGCTTCTCCCGGCGCACCCTGTTCGCGGCCTCCGCGATGGGCCTGGCGCTGCTGTCCGCGGGGTGCACGGCTCCCCCCGTGGACGAGCGGGAGCGGGTGACCGACGAGCAGGCCGACGAGCTGGCCGCGCAGGTCGCGGTGCAGGAGGCGCTGGTGGAGGCCTTCGCCGCCGCGGGGGCGGCCGACCCGGCTCTGGCAGCGGCCGTCGCCGAGCTGGCGGCACAGGCCGGGGAGCAACTCGACCGGCTGCGGGAAGCAGCGCCGGGCGGCACGGCCTTAGCTGCTCCGTCGGCCCCCCCACCGGCGGCTGCGGAGGCACAGGCGTGGCTGCGGGGTCAGGTGGCAGCTGCTGCCGGCTCCCACGCCACCGCCTGCCTGGAGCAGTCGGGTGCACGGGCCGCACTCCTGGGCTCGATCGCGGCGGGGCTGCGGGGCCAGGACGGGCGACTGGCATGAGGAGTTCGGTCGATGGCTGACGACACCGCCGGCGCCGCTGGGCTGGCCGCGGAGAACGCGGCGCTGGGCGAGGCACTCGCCGCCGCGCACGCCGCGGTCTGGGGATACGGCGTGGTGGGTGCGGCCCTGGGTCCGCAGGCGAGCGCCGCTGCGGCGGCGGCCGAGACGGCGCACCGCGACCTCCGGGACCGGGTGATGGCGCTGCTGGTCGACCGGGAGGTCGAACCGGTGG